>PNLC01000731.1 GCA_013822885.1 Bradyrhizobium sp. | reverse complement strand
GCGGGGACCGATTCCAGGTTGATCAGCGCCTCGCGGATCGCGCCGTCGGCGGCCTCGCGCCACGCCCCGGTTTCGATGAAACGCGCATAGCCCTCGCGCCCGCCATAGCCCCTGCTGCCGCTCTCCTGGCGGTCGCCCTGGCCGGCGACCACGGAAATGTTCACCCGCACCAGCGGACGGATGTCGCGATAGCTTTCGCCGTCGGGGCGCAGGATTTCCACCACCTGCCAGGTGGCGCCGAGGCTGATCGAGGCCTGCCGCACCCGCGGATCCTTGTCGCGCACGTAAGCGTCGATCTCGGCGAGCAGTTTCACCTTGGCCTCAAATCCCGGCGCATCCAGCGGGTTCTCGTCGCCATAGAGCCGCACATTGGTATGCGCCGGTGCGGCGGCGAAGTTGCCGCTGTAGCCGCCGCGGACGGCGGCGACCGCATCCGCGGCGCGGATCAGCGCCGGC
Organism: Bradyrhizobium sp.; assembly: GCA_013822885.1. GTDB lineage: Bacteria > Pseudomonadota > Alphaproteobacteria > Rhizobiales > Xanthobacteraceae > Bradyrhizobium. The sequence continues at coordinate 1,704 of PNLC01000731.1, read as the reverse complement.
AGCGACACGTCGGAGGAATGCGCGTAACCGACCGCGTCGTCCTTTACCGCGCGGAGGCCAAATCCCTGGCTGGTGTCGTAGGTCGCCTGCTTCAGCCGCCCGTTGTCGAAGCCGAGCGCTTCGGTCTGGCCATATTCCAGGAACAGCTCGCCGTCGTCGGCGCCCTCCAGCCCTCGTGCGATCTCGCGTCGGACGGCATCGCGGTCGAGGTTGGCGCGGTCGAGGAGGGAGGTTGTCGCAGGATTGGTCATCAAATCCGTCCGTTGTGGGAGTGGCGCATCCAAGATAGTTGTTTCCCAGCCGTTCCGCGAGGGGCGGGATCAACACGATGCCGAGACGATGCCTGCAGTCGAAATAGTTGCGATCACGCAAGACCATATCGAAAGTTTTCATCGGGCCCTCGATTTCGTCGCTCGGGAGCGGCGCTATCTGGCGTTTCTGGAAGCCCCGCCGCCCGAGCAGACCCGGGCCTTCGTTCTCAACAACATCAGGCAAGGTTATCCGCAACTGGTCGCAGTGTCGGAAGGGGAGGTGGTCGGCTGGTGCGATATCGTGCCGAACCCGAGGCCGATTTATGCCCATGTCGGTGTTCTCGGCATCGCCATCCTCCCGGAATTCCGCCGGCAGGGAATAGGGGGGCGCCTGATCCGGCAGGCGCTCGATGCGGCGAAGGCTTTTGGGCTGCATCGGGTCGAACTGACGGTGCGGGAAAACAACGTGGTCGCGATCCAGCTCTACAAGAAATTCGGCTTTGCCGTTGAAGGGGTGCAGCGCAAGCGGATTCTGGTCGAGGGTGTTTACGAAAACCTGGTGCTGATGGGGTTGCTGCTTTAGCCGCCGATCACGGCAGCTTGTCATACCCCTCGCCGAGCCCGTTCAGGCTGAGCGGAAAGCCGATGCCCTCTTCGGGCGTCTCGAAAATAATGAACGTCGCGGTTTTGGCGCCCCGGAGCTGCCCCAGGAGCTTCTCATCCATCACCACTTCGGCGACGCAGCCGTTGGGCAGGCAGCGGACGAAGCCGGCGCGGCCGACGTCCTGATTGTCGAGTTTCAGACCGAGGCCGGAGGGCAGCAGTACACCCAGGGGCGCCACCACCCGCATCAGCTTGCTCTTCTGGTCGGCGGTTTTCAGCACGATCACGGTGAGGCCGGCGTTCGAGCGGTCCTCGGCGACCACGCTCTGGATCAGGGCGCATTGTTCGCCTTGCGCGCCCGGCGGGGTGTCGCAGCGGATCTGCCAGTCGCCATGGACCGAGCGTACCGCACCCTGGGCGGTGGCCGCCTGGGTCAGGCCGAACAGGAATGCGGCAGCGAGCAGGCCGCCGAGCCAGCGGGTGGATCCTGTGCCATATCTTGCCTGATGCATCGAACGCCCCATCCGGGTCGATCCTCTATAGAGTTCCAGCGGTACCAGTGAAATTTCCAGCCTTGCCATGAGTTTTCCGGCAAGGCCGTACGCTCTGCGACTGGGACCAACTGGACTGATCCGCAATGACGGCGTCTTGAAGGCAGCCGGCAGGCCCTTCTCGCGCCGGAAAGGGTGCAGGGCAAGCCGAATCACGCCCCCTGAAAAACACCCTCCTTGTGCCTACATCCGGCAATCCGCCTGTCAAGCGGCGCCGGACGGCAAAGGCGCGGGTTTTGCCTGATTCAGCTGGAAAACCTGACATCTGTCGAATAGCCGGTGACGCATGGCTTGGCGCC
>PNLC01000730.1 GCA_013822885.1 Bradyrhizobium sp. | reverse complement strand
AGCCGCCGATGGTTACACGCTGCTGATGGGCGGCAACTCGGCGCTCGTCATCAATCCGAGCCTTTTTGAGCAACTGCCGTTCGACCCGGTCAAGGACTTTGCGCCGATCTCTCAAGTGTTCATCGCGGCGAACGTACTCGCCGTGCCGCCCGAAGTGCCGGTCAAGACCGTGGCGGAGCTGGTGGCGCTGGCCAAGGCGCAGCCCGGCAAGCTTTCCTATGGCCATGCCGGCGCGGGCACTTCGCAGCATCTCGGCGCCGAATTGTTCAAGTACATGGCGCGTGTCGATATTGCGTCGGTGCCGTATCGCGGCACCACGGCGTTCATGCCGGACCTGCTCGCCAACCGCATCACCATGTCGTTCGCCAATATCGTGAATGTGCTGCCGCTGGCGCGCGAAGGGAAATTGCGCGCGCTGGCCATCACCTCGATCAAGCGCTCGGCGCTGGCGCCCGACCTGGCGACCATGGCGGAATCCGGATTCCCCGGTTTCGAAGCCGTGCCGTGGTTCGGTCTGCTCGCGCCATCAGGCACGCCGAAGGATGTCCTGGACAAACTACACGGCGAGATCGTCAAGACGCTGGCGATGCCGGAGGTGCGCAAGAAGTTCGACGAACTCGGATTAGCACCGGTCGGCAGCACACCGGCCGAGTTTGCGGCGGTTATCAAGAAAGAGACGCCGGAGTGGGCCAAGGTGATCAAGGATGCCGGCATCAAGCTCGGCAACTGAAGCTCGTCTGAATCTCGCTTGGTCTGCGAGCGCTTTCGGCTATGCTGCCAGGCATCAGTTCACCAACCAAGAGTGATCAAACATGACCGGGCAGGATTCGTCGGATTGGCTTGGCCTTTCAGGCCGCGTTTGTGTGGTCACGGGCGGCGGTGGCGGCATCGGCCGCGCTACGGCCGTCAGTTTTGCCAGCGCGGGCGCCCGCGTCGCGGCGATTGATCTCGACGAACGAGGGCTTGAAGTCACGCAGGCTGAATTGCGCAAGCTGGGCGATGCCCATCTTGTGGTTCGCTGCGACACCACCAGCGTCGAGAGCGTGACCGCCGCATCCGAAAAGATCGAAAAATCGCTCGGGCCCTGCAACGTGCTGGTCAATACCGCAGCGATCCTGCGTCCCGGCGCGCTCGACAGTTTATCTCTTGCCGAATGGAACAGCGTTCTCGCCGTCAACCTGACCGGCTACTTCCTTTGCGCGCAGATCTTCGGGCGGCAGATGCGCACGCTCGGCCGGGGCAGCCTGGTACATGTCTCGTCGATTGCCGGCAGCAACGCGCAGGGGCACAGCGGCGCCTACAGCGTCAGCAAGGCCGGCGTGATCATGCTGTCGCGGCAGCTTGCCAACGAGTGGGGGCCGCACGGCATCCGCAGCAACGTCGTCAGTCCCGGCATGGTGATCACGCCGATGAGCCAGGCGTTCTACGATACGCCGGGAGTAACCGAGCGGCGCTCTGCGGTCGTGCCGCTGCGGCGGGTCGGCATGCCGCAGGACATGGCCGACGTGATCCTGTTCCTCGCAAGCGACCGCTCGTCCTATGTCAACGGCGACGAGATCTTGGTCGATGGCGGCTACGCCAACATGCTGATGAATCTGGTACCGCGGCCGGGGTTTGAATAGCAGTCCGAAAAGTGCGGCCTTTTTAGCGCCCGTCATTCCGGGTTCGATGCTTCGCATCGCCCCGGAATGACGGTTCAGTCAAACAAACTCGACACCGATTCTTCCGACGCGGTGCGGCTGATCGCTTCCGCGATCAACGGCGCAATCGACAGCGTGCGGATATTGGCGGCCTTGGTGACGGCCTCGGTCGGCAGGATGGAGTCGGTGATGACGAGCTCCTTCAGCCGCGAGCCGCCGATACGCGCGGCGGCGCCGCCGGACAGCACGCCATGGGAGATGTAGGCGTAGACGTCCTTGGCGCCGTGCGCGAGCAGCGCATCGGCGGCGTTCACCAGCGTGCCGCCGGAATCGACGATGTCGTCGATCAGGATGCAGGTGAAGCCGGCGGCATCGCCGATCACGTTCATGACCTCGGATTCGCCGGCGCGCTCGCGGCGCTTGTCGATGATGGCGAGCGGGGTGTTGATGCGCTTCGCCAGCCCGCGCGCGCGCACCACGCCGCCGACGTCTGGCGACACCACCATGACGTTGGCCAGGTCGAAGCGC
>PNLC01000729.1 GCA_013822885.1 Bradyrhizobium sp. | reverse complement strand
CTGATAAACTTCGACATGGACGGCCTCCCTCTTTGTGGCGCTCCGGCGACCACGTTTTGGCACTTGATGCCGTTCAGGTGGGGCCGTCCACAACATCATTGCGAGCGCAATCCATCTATCCCCGCGCCGAGACGTTGGATTGCTTCGCTGCGCTCGCAATGACGCGGATAGGGCGCGGCGTGTTGGATCCCGTGCCGGAGCAGTCATAGGGGCTCGCCGAAGGCGGGGATGACAGTCATTATGTGGCGAGAGGCTTTTGAAACCAACTCAATCCCGCGCGATGATCTCGCGTTCGCCCTGATGCAGATTCGCCGGGCTCAGCAAATCGCCGGCGCGGCGGCGCACCAGGAATCTCGGGCGGCGGGCGCGGATGGCGTTGTGGCGGCGGCGGCGGGCGGCCGGTTCGCGCGGAAGGTCTTCCATCAGTTGCGGAAGCGCGAAGATATCGCTCCATTTCAACCAGGCGGACACGGTCTCCTCGCGGTCGGAGCTCACGCACAGCGGAATGCTCAGCGACGGATCGCGATGCACCAGCACCACCGTCTGCGCGTCGTCGAGGCCGCGCAGCGCGACGCCGAGAAAGTCGCGGACGCGGATGTTGACGGCCATCTGCATGCCCTTGAGGGCACGATGCAGCACGACGCGTTCGCGATGAAGTTCGATCCTGCGCACGCCGCCGTCCGCACGGGTGTCGTGCGCCTGGAAGCTGAGCGGCAGGGAAAGGGGGTCGAGCCGCAGTGCACGGCTCGACCCGGCGGGATTGCTCCCACTTGTTGATGTTTGACGCCTCACGGCTGTTGTCTCCCCCGCCAGGATTATGTTCCCGGTCGATGCGTGAGACCTTAGCCGGGCGATTTCCGTTTCGCCTTAAAAAGCCTGGTTAAGGAGACCTAACCTGCCCGGACTCTGGAAGCATGATTGACAAGACGTTGGCTCACATGATTGACGAGACCTTGCGGAAATGCCGAAATTGTTTGGTATTCGGCGCGCCAAAATGCTTGAACTCCCAGTGAATCAGGCACATCTCCTGATTCCTTGGATTTGTGGCCCAGCTCTCTACAATAGTCAGGGATTTTTTTTGTGAACTCTTCACCATCCACAGCTTCGCTGCTTTCTAAAGAGACCTCCGACCTGTTCGACCAATCGGCGCTGTCGACGTTGGCGCAGCGGCTGGTCGAGGCGGCAAAGCGCGCCGGCGCCGACGCCGCCGATGCGGTCGCGGTGCGCGGGGTTTCGCAGGGCGTTGAGGTCCGCGAAGGGCGCGTCGAGGAATCCGAGCGCTCCGAGGGAGACGATGTCGGATTGCGCGTCCTGGTCGGGCAGCGCCAGGCGGTGGTCTCGACCAACGATGTGTCCGGCGATGGCGTTGCGAAACTAGCCGAGCGCGCGGTCGCGATGGCCCGTGTCGCGCCCGACGACAAATATGTCGGCCTCGCCGACCCCTCGCTGCTGGCGCGCGAGTTCGCCGATCTCGATCTGCTCGACCGGACCGTTCCCTCGACGTCCGAGCTGGAACGCCGCGCCTGCGAGGCCGAAGCCGCGGCCCTCGCCGTCAAAGGCGTCACCAAGTCGAGTGGCGCCTCCGCCTCCAGCGGGATCGGCGGCATGGTGCTGGTTACTTCCACGGGCTTCCACGGCTCCTACCTGCGTTCCAGCCACGGCATCTCGGCGACCGCGATCTCCGGCGAGGGCGTCGGCATGGAGCGCGACTACGATTTCACTTCGGCTCCGCACGCCTCCGATCTTGCCTCGCCGGACAGCGTTGGCCGCAGCGCGGGCGAACGCGCCGTGGCGCGTGCCAATCCGCGCAAGGTCGAGACCTGCAAGGTGCCGGTCGTGTACGATCCCAGGGTATCGGCGTCGCTGGTCGGTCATCTCGTCGGCGCCATCAACGGCGCCTCGATCGCGCGCAAGACGAGCTTCCTGAAGGACCGGATGGGCGAGCAACTTTTCTCAAAGGACATCCGCATCATCGACGATCCGCTGCGGGTGCGCGGGCTGCGCTCGCAGACCTTCGATGCCGAGGGCGTGAAAGTTAAGAAGCAGGCGCTCATAGACGAGGGCGTGCTGACCACGTGGCTGCTGGACTGCGCGACCGCGCGCGAGCTTGGCCTGGTCACGACCGGGCATGCCCATCGCGGCGTCTCGTCGTCGCCTTCGCCCGGGTCGTATAATCT
>PNLC01000728.1 GCA_013822885.1 Bradyrhizobium sp. | reverse complement strand
GAGCATCCACCACCACATGACCGGATCGAGCTTCGGCCAGATCACCAGCGGGCCGTGCCGCATCAAAAGCCACTTGATGGCCTTCACCGGCACGCCGGGGCCGGCCCACGGTGAGGAATAGCCGGGCGAAACCTCGCCGGCATTGGCGAAACTGGTTTCCTGCGCGGGCTCGGCCTGACGGTCGACGACCGTTACCTCGTGGCCGGCGCGCGCCAGATAATAGGCCGTGGTAACGCCGATGACGCCACTGCCGAGAACGATGACTTTCACGATCCCTCACGCATCCGCCGCGGCGTCGTACGCCGCGGCTTCTGTCGCTCCTCGGAGCAAGGATCAGGCCACGCGCTTGATGGCGTCGCCCAGGATCGAAACGATATCGTCGATATGGCTCTTCTCGACGATCAACGGCGGCGACAGCGCAAAGGAGTCGCCGCTCATGCGCAGATAAAGCCCGCGATTGAAGCAATCGACCATCACGTCGTAGCCGCGCGCGCCGACGCCTTCTTTGCGCGGGGCTACTTCGACCGCGCCCATCAGGCCGACGTTGCGGATGTCGACCACGTTCGGAAGACCCTTCAGCGAATGCAGCGCATCGCGCCAGTATTCGGCAAGCGTTGCGCCGCGCGTCAGCAGCCCCTCGTCCTTGTAGATGTCGAGCGTCGCAAGGCCGGCTGCGCAGGCGGTCGGATGTGCCGAATAGGTATAGCCGTGGAACAGTTCGATGGTGCCCTCGGGGCCGGTCATCAGCGCGTCATGGACCTGGCGGCTGGCGAACACCGCGCCGCAGGGAACGGTGCCGTTGGTAATGCCCTTGGCGGTCGTCATCATGTCAGGCGTGACGCCGAAGTAATTTGCTGCGAACGGCGTACCGAGGCGGCCGAAACCGGTGATGACTTCGTCGAAGATCAACAGGATGCCGTGCTTCGTGCAGAGTTCGCGCAGCCGCTGCAGATAACCCCTTGGCGGCGGCAGCACCGCGGTCGAGCCCGGCACCGGCTCGACGATGACGGCGGCGATAGTGTCGGCGCCATGCAGCGCCACCATCCGCTCGACATCGTCGGCGAGTTCGGCGCCGTGCTCCGGCTGATCCTTGGCAAAGGCGTTGCGGGCGAGGTCATGGGTGTGACGGATGTGATCGACTCCAGGCAGATGGGTCGCGAACGCACGGCGGTTCGCCACCATGCCGCCGACCGACATGCCGCCGAAGCCGACGCCGTGGTAGCCGCGCTCGCGGCCGATCAGGCGCGTGCGCGTTCCCTGTCCGATCGCGCGCTGGTAGGCGAGCGCGATCTTCAGTGCGGTGTCGACCGATTCAGAACCCGAATTGGTGAAGAAGATGCGGTCGATTCCCGCCGGCGCGATCTCGGCGAGCCGCTCGGCGAAATCGAACGCCAGCGGATGGCCCATGTTGAACGACGGCGCGAAGTCGAGGTTCGTCAGGCTGCGCTCTACGGCGGTGGCGATCTGGCGGCGGCCGTGGCCGGCATTGACGCACCAGAGGCCGGCCGAGGCGTCGATCACCTTGCGGCCGTCGACGGTAGTGTAGTGCATGCCCTCGGCGGAAGCGAACAGCCGCGGCGCTTTCTTGAACTGCCGGTTGGCCGTGAACGGCATCCAGAACGAATCGGTTTGCAGGGTGTTCGGCTTCTGATGAAGGGTCACGGACGGCTCCTGGGGCTGGCGGCTGAAGCCGCTACGGGGCCACGCTCGGAAAGGCGCAACAAGTCCTTTTCTTGGGTCCTGCAACCTATTGATTTTGCTAGACCCATCGAGGCATATTTGTTCGATCCGAAACACCTGCAACAGGGATTTGGCGATGAGCGTCGATATCGGTGGGCGACTCCGGTTTGTTCGGGCCCGTCACAAGCTCTCCCAGCGCGAGCTTGCGAAGCGCTCCGGCGTGACCAATTCGACGATCTCGCTGATCGAATCCAACCAGATGAATCCGAGCGTCGGCGCACTCAAGCGCATCCTCGACGGCCTGCCGATGGGCCTCGCCGAATTCTTCGCGATCGAACCCGAACGGCCGCGCAAGGCCTTCTACCGCGCCGACGAACTGACCGAGATCGGCAAGAAGCCGATCTCCTTCCGCCAGGTCGGCGACAATCTGTTCGGCCGCTCCCTGCAAATTCTAAAAGAACGCTACGAGCCGGGCAGCGACACCGGCCGGGTGCCGCT
>PNLC01000727.1 GCA_013822885.1 Bradyrhizobium sp. | reverse complement strand
GCGCAGCCAGGGCATCCTGCGGGCGATCGAGTCGCTGAGCGAAGCACTGGGCATGACCGTGATCGCCGAGGGCGTCGAGACCTACGAGGAGCTGGCGTATCTGCAGGCAGCGACCAAGATCCGCTACGCGCAGGGCTTCTACTTCTCCCGGCCGATTTTCCTGGAAGACCTCAAGCCGACGAGCCCGCGCGCCAGCGAAGCGCGCGCCGGCCTAGCCAGCCGCCCGACACCGGAAGGCCGCCCGGCCTATTCGCGGAGCGGCGGCTATCGGCGTTGATGTGATCGCACGGCTGAAGATTTCCGGCGTCGCCTCCGAGAAGGGTTTCCGGGATCGCATCGGCAGCACACGGGTTTCGGCCTGACGCTAGGCCGCCCAACGGCCGCGATTGTTCTCCGCAAGGATCGGGCGGATCAGCCGGCCGAAACGCTCGGCCTCCTCGTCATGCAGGTATCCGGACAGGCAGAACGAATGGCAGCCGGCATCGATGAATTGCTGCAGCGTGTCGGCGCATTGCGCGGGATTGCCGACGACGGCGATGCCGGCGCCCGGGCGCACCTTGGTGATCCCTGTCCATAGATGCGGCAGCAGGAGATCGCCATGCTCGCGGGCGAGTTGCTGCACGCGCATGTTCGCCTCCGATTTGTTGTAGAGCGTCTTCATCTCCTGCTTCTGCCGCTCGGTGGCGTGGCGCACCAACTGGTCGGCGGCCTCCCAGGCGTCCGCCTCGTTCTCACGGCAGATCACCTGCAGCCGCATGCCGAAGCCGATGTCGTTTTCACGATCATGCGCCCGCGCGATCTGCCTGATCTCGGCGATATTGGATGCGATCCTTTCCGGCAGGTCACCCCAGAACAGGTGTACGTCGGAATGTTTCGCCGACAATTCCCATGCCTGACGCGAGCCCCCGCCGAGATAGAATTTTGGAAACGGTTGCTGCAGCGGGCGCGGCCGGATATGCGCGCCCGCAAGCGTGTGAAACTTGCCTTCGAAATTCACCGGCCCCCGCGTCGTCCACAGCGCCTTGAGGATCGAGACTTCCTCCTCCATCAGCGCGTAGCGCTCCTCCTTCGGATAGCGCACGCCCTCGCCTTCGACCTCGCTCTCGTTCTGGCCGGCGATCAGGTTGATGCAGATGCGCCCGCCCGACATCTGGTCGAAGGTCGAGATCATCTTGGCGAGCAGCACTGGATTGATGTAGCCGGGCCGCGCCGCGATCAGCGGCTTGATGTGAGAGGAGCGCGCCGCCATGAACGCGCCTGATATCCACGCCTCCCAGCATGTCGAGCCGACGGGGATCAGGAGATATTCAAAGCCGGCCTGTTCCGCTGCCTGCACCACGCGGTCGCATAATTCGGGAGAACCCGGGATCTGCGCTTCCATCAGGCCGTAAGCCGTGGTGTCGCCGTGCGTGGGCAGGTACCAGCCGAACTCGAGCGGACGCATGAGGGCCTCATCCTTTGGCGCACTTGCTGGCGCGTTTGTTGCTTGATCGGCGTCAACGCCGTGTAGTGGAAGCAGTCTAGCGTCAGAACGGCCTGCCGCAATCGGGTTGAACCGCAGCGACAGCAACACTATTTCGGTTTCATTCGCGCTTGCGCCAAGGTGGAGATATCAGCCATGTCCCCGGTCTCGTTGCTTCTCAATATCATCTGGATCGTGCTTGGCGGCGCGTGGATGGCGTTCGGCTGGCTGATCGCCGCTGTCATCATGGCGATTACGATCGTCGGCATTCCCTGGGCGCGGGCCGCATTCAATATCGCGGCCTACACATTGTTCCCGTTCGGCTTCACGGCTGTGTCGCGCGACGCCTATACCGGGCAGGAAGATATCGGCACCGGGCCGCTCGGGCTGATCGGCAACATCATCTGGCTGGTGCTGGCGGGATGGTGGCTGGCGCTCGGGCATGTGATCACGGCGGTGCTGCTGGCGGTGACCATCATCGGGATTCCCTTCGCCTGGGCGCACCTCAAGCTAGCTCGAATCGCGCTGTGGCCGATCGGCAAAGTCATCGTCCCGGCGTAGCGAACGCCGGAACTCCTGTCGCTTCGCTACGAAGCCGCCTGCTCGGCCGGCGGCTTCAGCCGCTCGAACTCGGCGTCGCTGATCTCGGTCTGGGCCACCAGCACGCTGCAGCGCAGGCGCTTGACCAGATAGCTGCCGATCGAGCCGAACCAGCGT
>PNLC01000726.1 GCA_013822885.1 Bradyrhizobium sp. | reverse complement strand
AAGACGACGCGACGGGTTAAGGGGTCTCGGACTGGCGCCCGGCCCTTAGCCGATCTGGATTTTGGTGTCGGAAACGAATGTGTAAGGCGGCACCGGCAGGTTGGTCGGTGCGGGTCCCTGACGGATGCGGCCCGAGGTGTCGTACACCGAACCATGGCAGGGGCAGAAGAAGCCGTCGTAAGCGCCCTCATGGGCGATCGGGATACAGCCGAGATGGGTGCAGATGCCGATCACGACCAGCCACTGGTCGTGGCCCGCCTTGACCCGCGCCGAGTCGGGCTGCGGATCCGGCAGGCTCGATAGCTGCACGTTCTGGGCGGCTTCGATCTGTTTCTTGGTCCGGTGACTGATGTAGATCGGCTTGCCGCGCCAGAACACCTTGATGTCCTGCCCCTCGGCGATGGGGGTCAGATCGACCTCGATCGGCGCACCGGCCGCAATCGTCGAGGCGTCCGGGTTCATCTGGGCAACCAGCGGCCACACCGTGGCAGCAGCGCCTACCGCGGCGACGGCTCCCGTTGCAACGTAGAGAAAATCACGGCGTGTCGGATGGTCCGCCGAAGACGCTGTCGTCACGATTCCAAGCCCTTTCTTGTCTGCAGCCGGCGGAACCGCCCCGGACACGCTGAAAACGCGACCTGAAGAGGCTGCCGGCGCCCGCGGCCCCCGCGGCGGCAGAAAAACCGCTTTTTCCTCCCCCAAACCGGCGGAACAAGCAGTCCAGAATCGTTCTATTGGCACCCTTGCCCCAAGAGCGCAAGCCCGCTATCGGCTCGCAGGCGTGCAATGCACTAAATCCGCGCCGGACCGTGTTTATTCAGCCATTATCGTCCGCGCTTCCGAAGCCGCCACACCCATGCACATCGCTCTTTTCCAGCCCGACATTCCCCAGAACACCGGAACGATTCTGCGGCTGTGCGCGTGCCTTGGCGCCGCGGCCCACATAATCGAGCCGGCCGGGTTTCCGATCTCCGACCGGCATTTCCGCCGGGCGGGAATGGACTATCTCGATCATGTAACCATCACCCGCCATGACTCATGGTCAAAATTCGAACAATGGCGTAACGAAGCGGGTTCCCGGCTGGTGCTGTTTACGACCAAGGGAGCCGGTTCCTACCTGGATTTCCGTTACCAGAGCGACGATGTCCTGCTGTTCGGGCGGGAATCCGCAGGGGTAACCGACGAAGTCGCATCCGTTGCCGACGCGCGCCTGGTGATCCCGATCCGGCCGGGTTTGCGCTCGCTCAATGTGGCCATGGCGGCCGCCATGGCATTGGGCGAGGCGCTGCGGCAGACCGGCGCCGCTGCGGCTGGCGAGATGCCGTGCGAGGAGAGATAGTGAGTTACGCGGTCAAAGAGATCTTCCTGACCTTGCAGGGCGAAGGCGCGCACGCCGGCCGGGCCGCGGTATTTTGCCGTTTTTCCGGCTGCAACCTCTGGAGCGGCCGCGAGCAGGACCGCGCCGCCGCCACCTGCCGGTTTTGCGATACCGACTTCGTCGGCACCGACGGCACGCTCGGCGGCCGCTACGCCACCGCCGACGAACTCGCCGAAACCATCGCGCGCCAATGGACCGGCGACAACACCAACCGCTACGTTGTCTTGACCGGCGGCGAGCCCCTGCTGCAGGTCGATCCGCCCTTCATCGATGCGCTGCATGCGCGTGGCTTCTCGATCGGCATCGAGACCAACGGCACCATCGATCCCCCCTTGGGCATGGACTGGATCTGCGTCAGCCCGAAGGCCGGCGCCGACCTCGTGGTGCGTCGGGGCCACGAATTGAAGCTGGTCTATCCGCAGGAAGGCGCGGCGCCGGAGGATTTCGCGGGCCTCGATTTCGAGCGCTTCTCGCTGCAGCCGATGGACGGCCCCGACGCGATCGAGAACACCGCGCGCACGATCGATTATTGCCTGCGCCATCCGCAATGGCGGCTCAGCCTGCAGACACACAAGACACTCGGCATCAGATAGGATTTTGGACTCAAGAGATGTGGGAATTGACGAAATCGTTTCGCTTTGAAGCCGCCCATTCGCTGAAGGGAACGACCTTCGGCACGGCCAGCGAGGAAATCCACGGCCACTCGTTTCGGGCCGAGGTGAGCGTGCGCGGCACCGCCGATCCCGCCACCGGCATGGTGCTCGATCTCGGCCTGCTCGAACGCAGCATGGAGGAGGTCCGCAAC
>PNLC01000725.1 GCA_013822885.1 Bradyrhizobium sp. | reverse complement strand
CTCGGTATGTCGCGTTTGGTAGCGTGAGCCGGAGTTAGCTGAGATGCGTGCGAAGCAGAGTATCCTTGGCCTCGTTTACACGGGCGGCGAGATACGTCGACCCCCCCTGGTCGGGATGCAGTTTCTTCATCAGGGCGCGGTGCGCCCGGCTGATGTCGTCGCGCCCCGCCCCCGGCTGCAGGCCAAGGATCTGATAGGCCTCCTCGTCCGTCATTTTACCGCTCGTCGCCGTGCGACGTTGCCCCCCTGCCGCGTCACCCTGCGCGTTCTGACGCCAAGCGGGAAACCGGCGGTCCAGATAGCTTTCAAGTAGGGCCACGCTCTCGGCGTCGAAGCCCGCTGTCATCGCGAGCAATTGCGGCAGATCGAATTCGTCGAGCGAGCGCCCGGCATTCGGCCCGTCCGCGATCCGGCCCGAAAGCTCGCCACTGTCGTGATCGAGGCTCATCTCGAGAAACTGCGAGCGCACGCGCGATACCTGCCCCGCCGAGCGTTGCGCTCCACGGCCGAAGATTCCGCCGATACTGCTGAAGCCGCCCGGCCCGAACGGCGACCAGCCCAGCAGGCCGGCGCCGAAGATGCCGAGCGGGATAGCTACCGCAAGTTCGCCGCGCAGGCCGGTAAAGGCCGCGACCGCGAGCGCGACGACGCCGCCCACGATCTTGATGCTGCGCGCGAGCACGACCGGATTGGCTGCACGAAACATCTGCAGCAGCAGGTAAAGCAGGACAACGGCGACGACGCCGGCGATCAGGGTTGGCATGGCTTCAATATAGTGACATCTGCGCTGAAAAGCATCGCAGGCCATCTGTGGCAAGTGACGCTGTAATCACTTCATCTGGCCGATCAGCGCGGCCGCGCCGCCTGCGGTTTTCGAGAGCTTCAGCAGCGCCTCGCGCCCGCCGGCGGCATAGGCTGCGGCAGCGCGCAGCAGTTCGCGCAATTGCGCCGCAGCACCAGGGTCGAACCTGCACCAGGCGCCTCCGGTCAGCCGCGCGATCTCGCGGAACGCCTGTTCGGCGGCGGCATCGTGGCCCTCCTGGAACATGAAGACGGGCACTTTCAGCAGGCCGAGTTCGCCCGCCTTGGCGCAGAGATTGTCGACCTGTTCTTCCATGGCATCTCCGACGAACACCACCGCACGCACTCCCGACGCCACCGCCTCGCGGCGCGCTTCCGACAGCACCTTGCCGATCTGCGTATTGCCGCCCTGGCAAGCGATCCTGCCCATCAGCGTGGCCAATTGCGCGGAGTCGGAAATCCAGCCCGTGGCCCGGCATTCGTTCAGGCCGCGGTAATAGACCAGGCGGATGTCGAGACTGCCCAGCGCCGCCGCCTCGCGGAACATATCGGCCTGCAGCGTGCAGGCCATGTCCCAGGTCGGCTGCCGGCTCATGGTGGCGTCGAGCGCAAACACCAGCCTTCCCCGCGCGCCCGCGCGGTGCGGCGACATCTCCCGCGCCCTTGCGACAAAGGCGGCGATGTCTTCTGCCGCGGAGGCCCTCGCCTCCGGCAACGGGCGCGCGTTGCACTTTTCGGCTTTTTGCGCCGGCGCAACATCGCCTTCCGACTTCGGTTTGATAGGTTCGCCAGCCATGAGCGCTCACATTGTGGAGGCTCTATGTGGGCCCGCGCCCGAGGCTGGTCAATGCGTCCAAAGACGATCCCGCCGGGAGCCGCGGAGGCGCAGCCGTCAGTTGGTCACCGGCTTGTTCTTCGGCTGCGGATTGCTGGCCAGCGGGGTCGCGAGCGGCACCGGTCCCGGGCTCGAACTCAGCATATCAGGCACCTTGGTCGGCACCGGCTTCAGCGCGCTCTTGTCGGCATCGTCGAGGAACCTGTCGAGCATCGACTGGATCGACGATTTCGCTGCGTCGGGTCCGGTATCCCGCATGTCGTTATGCTGGAAGCCGGTGTTCACGACCGTGATGCCGGATTGCTCGCACTGCTCGTCGTCAGGCACCACACCGGGGTCCGCCTTGAAGTGCGTATCCTTGGAGCGGAACGACAGGATCTTGAACTTGCCTTCGGTCAGGAACGGCACCCGCAGATTGTCGAGCGTCACGACCTTCTTGATCTCGTCCGGATACTCCTTGGCGAAATACATCGAGATGTCGCCGCCCATCGAGTGGCCGACCATGGTGACCCTGTCGTAGTCGGCGTTGGGCTGGACCTTCTTCATTTCCCC
>PNLC01000724.1 GCA_013822885.1 Bradyrhizobium sp. | reverse complement strand
CCAGCACCGCCCACGCCAGCGCGGCCGCGGCCGGGAACATGATGCTGCCCTTGACCACGAACAGAATCGTGAGCACGAGCGCCAGCAGTCCGGAGATGCCGATAACGATGCCCTGGTAGAGCGTGAACGAATTGACCTTGTCCTTGTAGGCGTCGGGTTCCCACAGATAGAGCTGCGGCAGCTTGTCGGTGCGCAGTTCGGCGACGAAGGTGACGACGGCGCCGGGATCTAGCGTGATACGGAAGATGTCGGCGGTGGCGCTTTCCTGGCGCTCGGGACGATCGCCGACCGACGGCGTGATGGTTGCGATGCGCGACAGGCCGAGATCGGGCCACAGCAGGCCGGACGACACGATGCGGTAGTGAGGCGCAACGATCAGGCGGTCGAGTTGGTCGTCGGTGTTGTTGGCGAGCGCGAACACCACCCAGTTCTGGCCGCCCTCGCGGGCGCGGACCTCGATACGGCGGACGATGCCGTCGGTCCCCGGCGCGGTCGAAACCTGGATGCGGTCGGCCTCGCTGCGCTGATGATCGAGCACCGCGGTCAGGTCGATCGCAGGCGCGTCACCGCGGACGCTGACCGCGTCAATGGCGTGCGCCGCTGGCGCAGCCGCAACAATCATGAGGCCCAGCGCCAAGAGCGCAAGGCACCTGATCAGACGCAATGTCGGTACTCCGCGATCAACGAACCTTCCCGGCCCCAGCGAACGGTCCGGCGGTTCACGCGATAAATGACACGAAAGCGAAGCGATTCAAAGGGTTTCCACCCGCGCTACGCTCGCGATCGTTAGACTGCCAACACAATTTTGCCAATATGTTCGCTGGTCTCCATGCGCCGATGCGCATCGGCCGCTTTTTCAAGCGGGAATGTGCTGTCCATGACCGGCTTTACGCGTCCCTCGCGCAATAGCGGCATCACTCTCGCCTCGATCGCCGCGACCATCGCCGCCTTGTCCGCATTGGTACGGGGGCGCAGCGTGGAACCGGTATGGGTCAGCCGCTTCACCATCACCTTGGCGATGTTGACGGTGACCTTGGGTCCGTTGAGCGTTGCGATCTGCACGATGCGGCCATCAACCGCGGCGGCATCGTAGTTCCGGTCGACATAGTCGCCGGCGACCATGTCGAGGATCAGGTTGGCGCCGGCATTGCTGGTCTCCGCCTTGACGACGGCGACGAAGTCTTCGGTCTTGTAGTTGATCGCCCGGTCGGCGCCGAGCTTGAGGCAGGCATCGATCTTGTCCTGCGATCCGACGGTGACGATCACCTTGGAACCGAATGCCTTGGCGAGCTGGATCGCCATCGTTCCGATGCCGGACGAGCCGCCATGAATCAACAGCGTTTCGCCCGGCTTGAGCGCGCCGCGCTCGAACACGTTGTGCCAGACCGTCATTAGCGTTTCCGGGATCGCGCCGGCCTCCTCGATCGACAGCGCCGGCGGCACCGTCATCGCCTGGGCGTCTTGCGCGATGCAATATTGGGCGTAGCCGCCACCTGCCACCAGCGACATCACCTTGTCGCCGAGCTTGTGCTTGCTCGCACCCGCCCCGAGCGCGACCACTTCACCCGCAATTTCAAGGCCGGGCAGGTCGCTGGCGCCGGGCGGCGGCGGGTAGGCACCTGAGCGCTGCGCGATGTCCGGGCGGTTGACGCCGGCCGCCATCACCTTGACCAGGATTTCGCCCGGACCGGGGACCGGAACGCTGCGGGTTTCGGGCAGCAGCACTTCGGGACCGCCGGGCTTGCTGATGCCGATGACGGTCATTTGCGCGGGCAGCTTTTCCATGATTTGTCCTTGGCCAAAATGCGGAAACTTTGAAGGCGATCCCTGATTAGCCAGCCCAGCCCCAGCTGGCAACCGCTTCGGGAACCGCAGCGAGCGAGGAGAAACGCATGGCCATCGAGGATGACGACAAGCCGCGAAAAAAGATTACGCATGAGATCGGACAGGACCTGTCGCTGCTGTCGCTCGAAGAGTTGACGGAGCGCATCGCGCTGATGAATTCGGAGATCGAACGGCTGCAGCAGGCGGCAGCCAAAAAGCGCGCCTCAAAGGAGGCGGCGAACAGCTTCTTCAAGACGTGAGCTGTTAGAACCCGATCTCACCCCGTCGTCCCGGCCTTGAGCCGGGACCCATACGCCGCGGCTCCTCGGTTCTGCACACAAAAGGGACGCCAAGGCGCTTTCGCCA
>PNLC01000723.1 GCA_013822885.1 Bradyrhizobium sp. | reverse complement strand
TTTCCTGGTCAGCTCGCTCACCGCGGAATTCTCCGGCTGCGTGCTCTATGCGGAGATCAAGAAGCGGATCAAGAACAAGGATATCCAGGAGTTGTTCGCCTATATGAGCCGCGACGAAGCCCGCCACGCCGGCTTCATCAATGAGATTCTCAAGGATCACGGCATCGGCGTCGATCTGAGTTTTCTGACGAAGGTGAAGAAGTACACTTACTTCCGGCCGAAGTTCATCTTCTACGCGACCTATCTGTCCGAGAAGATCGGCTACGCCCGCTACATCACGATCTACAGGCAGATGGAGCGGCACCCGGAGCGTCAATTCCACCCGATCTTCCGTTGGTTTGAATTGTGGTGCAACGACGAGTTCCGCCATGGTGAAGCCTTTGCGCTTCTGATGCGAGCCGATCCGTCGCTGCTGCGCGGGGTCAACAAGCTGTGGATCCGGTTTTTTCTGCTTGCGGTGTTCGCCACCATGTATGTGCGCGATCATATGCGGCCGGCGTTCCACGAGGCGCTGGGGATGCACCCGACCGAATACGATATGCGGGTATTCCGTATCACCTCTGAGATTTCCAAACAGGTGTTTCCGGTCACGCTCGATCTCGACGATCCGCGCTTCCTCGCCGGCCTCGAGCGCCTGCGCTTGATATCCGAAGCGATCGCCGACGCACGCGAGAAGGGCGGCCTCATGTCGAAAGTAAAGCGCGCCGGTCTGGCGGGCAGGGCTGCGCTGACATTCGCGCGTCTGTTCCTGTTGCCGGTGAAGCCGAATGCGCTGCCGCGCGAAATCTGCATGCAACCGGCATGGTGAGGAGAGGACGTTGACAGCGTCATACACGGTCCCACCCATCTACGCTGCGTTTGTATGGTGGTTCAGCACCGGGGCCGTGCTTTTGCTGGTAGGACGTTCTGGACGCTTTGAAGCGTCGCGGGCGTTGCTGGCAGGAGGGCTGCTCGCCGGATCGCTTGGCGGCCTGGCGCTTACGGCAGCCGATACCAGCGTCGGCGGCGCCTATACAGCGTTCACCTGCACCATCCTGTTATGGGGCGCTCAGGAGATCGCCTTTCTTGCAGGCTGGCTGACGGGACCGCGACCGCAGCCTTGCCCGGTTGGCGTGACCGGCTGGAAGCGCCTGAGCTACGCCTTGCAGGCCATCCTCTATCACGAGTTCGCGCTGCTCGCCTGTGGCGCCGCGGTCGTCGCGCTGACCTGGAACGGGCCGAACCAGGTCGGGCTCTGGACCTTTGCGGCGCTCTGGGTGCTGCGGCAGAGCGCCAAGATCAATCTTTTTCTAGGCGTTCCCGTCACCAATGACGAACTGATGCCGGATGCCGTGCGGTTCCTGAAGACGTTCTTTGCCCGCAAGCCGGTCAGCGCTTTCTTCCCGATCTCGGTCACGCTCGCGACCGCCGTTCTCGTCATCATGATCCAGCGAATCGTCGAAGTGGCGGCCACGCCATTCGATGTCGTTGGGCTGACACTGGTTTCCACGCTGTTTGCGCTCGGCGTTGTCGAGCATTGGTTCATGCTGCTGCCGCTGCCGGCGATCACGCTGTGGGGCTGGGGCATGCGCTCAGGTTTCCCGCCGGAGGACACCACCATGGAACAGGAACGCGACACCAAGATCACCAATGCGCCGCCAAATCTCGTCGTGCTTGCGAACGTGCGCCCCGATGCGGCGCCTCCGAGACCGACGCAAGCGATTTGTGCCCGGCAGCGGCTTGAAGACCAGTTTCGACAGAGTTTCCGCGAGCAACACGCAAGAGATGGTCTGACGACGGCTCTCAGCATCGGTACCGAGCCGGCGGCAACTATCAATGGGAGGACGTCATGAACTACGAAGCTTATTTTCGCCGGCAACTCGAAGGCCTTCATCGCGAAGGACGCTATCGCGTATTTGCCGATCTCGAACGCAAGGCGGGCGCATTCCCCCGCGCCAGGCATCACCATCCGGGCGGCGCCGGCGAGGTCACCGTCTGGTGCTCCAACGATTACCTCGGCATGGGCCAGCACCCCGCGGTGCTGAAGGCGATGCATGAGGCGCTCGACAGTTGCGGCGCCGGCGCCGGTGGCACCCGTAACATCGCCGGAACCAATCACTACCACGTGCTGCTGGAGCAGGAGCTCGCCGATCTGCACGGCAAGGAGGCCGCGCTTCTGTTCACTTCAGGCTACGTCTCCAACATGGCGTCG
>PNLC01000722.1 GCA_013822885.1 Bradyrhizobium sp. | reverse complement strand
GATGTGGGCGGCGCCCGACAAGATGGCCGACATGCTCACCCAGAAACTCGGCCATCCGCAGGCCGGCGCCACCACCGCATGGGTGCCGTCGCCGACCGCCGCCACGCTGCATGCGCTGCATTATCACCAGGTCAGCGTGATCGCGCGCCAGCAGGAA
The DNA here is from genome assembly GCA_013822885.1 of Bradyrhizobium sp. Classification (GTDB taxonomy): domain Bacteria; phylum Pseudomonadota; class Alphaproteobacteria; order Rhizobiales; family Xanthobacteraceae; genus Bradyrhizobium. The sequence goes on along the minus strand of PNLC01000722.1, from coordinate 2,037 downwards.
CTCGCCAAGGGCGGCCAGCGCGCAAAGCTCTCCGACATCCTCACCATCCCGGTGTCGCAATCGAACTGGGCGCCTGACGACGTCAAGCAGGAGATCGACAACAACTGCCAGGGCATTCTCGGATACGTCGTGCGCTGGATCGACCAAGGCGTCGGTTGCTCCAAGGTGCCCGACATCCACGACGTCGGCCTGATGGAAGACCGCGCCACCTTGCGCATTTCCAGCCAGCATCTGGCGAACTGGCTGGCGCATGGCGTCGTCAGCAAGGACCAGGTGATGGAGTCGCTGAAGCGGATGGCGGTCGTGGTCGACAAGCAGAATGCCGGCGACCCGCTCTACAAGCCGATGGCGCCCGCCTTCGACGGCGTCGCGTTCAAGGCCGCCTGCGACCTCATCTTCAAGGGCCGCGAGCAGCCGAACGGTTACACCGAATACATCCTCACCGCGCGACGCCGCGAAGCCAAGGCGGCGGGCTGATACGTTTAATGACGCCGCGGTTCAAGATGCCGCGGCCGTGGCGGGAACGCTCGAAGGCCTTTCCCGTTGATGGTCCATCTCAAACTCAAAGGGAGATGGACATGGATTGGAACAGGGTTGAAGGCAACTGGAAGCAGTTCAAGGGCGCAGCCAAGGAGAAGTGGGGCGAACTCACCGATGACGATCTCAACGTGATCGAAGGCCGCCGCGAACAGCTCGAAGGCAAGCTGCAGCAGCGCTACGGCTTTGCCAAGGACCAGATCCGCAAGGACGTGGACGACTGGTTCAGTACGCTCAAGTGAGGACACCCGTCCGAACGTCAAAAGCCCCGGCATCTGCCGGGGCTTTTTTGTGCGGGCCTGGCAAGGCTAGAACACCGCCAGATATTTCAGCAGCGAGATGATGCCGATGATGATGACGACCACGCGGGCGATCTGCTTGGCGCGACCGTCGAGCGGCAGCATGTTGATGAGATAGAGCACCAGAAAGATGACGAGAAAAGTAATCAGGATACCGATGAGTACGGACACGACGGGGGCCCCCTTTGCTTGCAAGAGCCTGACTGGCTCGATGCAGGAGAGAACAGGCGGAGCCGCTCAAAGTTCCCTGCTCCGGAACCCACAATCCGAATTCAGAAATTCCGACGCCGATTCACGTATATCGCGGCACCCGATCGTCACAAATCGCCATTATTCCCGCGCCACCACCGGGACGTTACCGTATTTGGCGCGGACCTTCTCGGAGGCCGGCGAGAAATGCAACTCGGCGCCGCGTCGGTCGGCGCTACGGCCCGCGACCAGCAGACCGTTCGCGCCGGCGACGATGTCGCCCTTGCGCAGGGTCGGGTCGTCCTCGATCTTGACCGGCGCCAGCCCCATCTGGTCCTTGCCGTTGCAGGTGCAGCCACTGACGATTTCGTTGCGATAGCGAAAGGCGTTCGGCAGTTCCGAATAGGATTTGCCGTTGTCGCTCTCCGCGTCGTCGATGCTGCTGCCGTAGAACACCCTGGTCTCGCTCGCGGGGCAGAAGCTGTTGCAGGAGGCTGCCCGGCTTGCCTTGTCGGACGCAGCGACCGGGAAGTAACGCCCGTCGCAGGTCCGCACGCAAAACGCCTGGCTCCCGCCACTGCTCGCATAGCGCGGCCGCATCTCGCGCCGTTGCACGGGCACGGCGCCGTCATCACCGGCAAACGGCATCGAGATATAGGGCTGCGGCCGCGCGCGACCGCCGCCGAACAGTTGCGAGAAAAAGTCCTGCGCCTGCGCCGATGGTGCCAGCGCGGAAGCGCTTACCAGTGCTGCCGCCCCCAGCGTTGCCAGTCTTGGGAATCGCATGCGCATGTTACTCTCCTGCACTCACCATCCCGCTCAGTTGAGCCGGGACGTCGTCAAATTCATCGCCTGACGACCGGACGGGAGCGACGTCGCCACCGGACGCGAAGGAGCGGCCGGATGCGCCGACATCGTCGAGCGGATCCCCGAACCCCGCGCGACGATCGGCGCACTCTTCGGCAACACCACAACCTTGGTGCCTACGTTCACGCGGCTGAACAGGTCGGTC
>PNLC01000721.1 GCA_013822885.1 Bradyrhizobium sp. | reverse complement strand
TGGCTGAAGAAGCTGCGCGGCAATCGCAAGGGCTCAAACCCCGGCGGCAAGGGTGAAATGAAGATGCTGCGGCAGTTGCCAAAGCTGCTGCGCTTCATTCCCGGCACCGCGCAGGACATGCGCGCCTACTTCCTGACGCTGCAGTACTGGCTGGCGGGATCCGAGCAGAACATCGCCAACATGATCCGCCTGCTGGTGGACCGCTACGCGGAAGGCCCGCGCCGCAGCCTGCGCGGCGTGGTCAAGGCCGAGGCGCCGGTCGAATACGCCGACATCGGGGTTTACCATCCACGCCTCAAAGGCCGCATCGCCGAGACGGCTGAACGCCTGCCGGAATTGCCGGGCGAACGCGGCACCGTCGGTATCCTCCTGCTGCGTTCGTATCTGCTGGCCGGAAATTCCGGTCATTATGACGGCGTAATCTCGGCGTTCGAGGCGAGAGGTCTGCGGGTGATCCCGGCTTTCGCCAGCGGTCTCGATCAGCGGCCGGCGATCGAACGCTTTTTCATGAAGGACGGCCGAAGCGCGGTTGATGCGGTGGTCTCGCTGACCGGCTTCTCGCTGGTCGGTGGCCCCGCCTACAACGACTCGAAAGCGGCCGAGGAAATTCTCGCCACGCTGGACGTGCCCTATCTCTCGGCGCACCCCGTGGAATTCCAGACGCTCGAACAATGGGGCGCATCGGATCGCGGCCTGATGCCGGTGGAGAGCACCATCATGGTGGCGATCCCGGAACTCGATGGCGCTGCGGGTCCGATGGTCTATGGCGGCCGCTCTGATGGGGCAGGGGTTCCCTGCACCGGATGTGAACGTGCCTGCATCTTCTCCCGCTCCGACGTCGCAGGCGAGATGCATGTCTGCGGCGAACGCGCGGACATGCTGGCGTCACGTACCGCCCGCCTGGTCGCAATGCGCAGGGCCGAGCGACGGGATCGCAAGGTTGCGATCGTCCTGTTCAATTTCCCGCCGAATGCCGGCAACACCGGTACTGCCGCATTCCTGTCGGTATTCGAATCCCTGCATCGCACGCTCGCTGCGATGAAGTGCGAGGGCTATCAGGTCGATCTGCCTGCGGATGTCGACGCGCTGCGCGAACGTATCGTGGTGGGCAACGCGGCCCGCTTCGGCGCCGATGCCAACGTGCATGCCAGGATCCCGGCAGGCGACCATGTTCGCAGCGAAAAATGGCTGCGCCAGATCGAGGCGCAATGGGGCCCGGCACCAGGGAAGCAACAGAGCGACGGCAGTTCGATCTTCGTGCTCGGTGAGCGGTTCGGCAATGTCTTCGTCGGCGTCCAGCCTGCATTCGGATATGAGGGCGATCCGATGCGGCTGCTGTTCGAGAAAGGCTTTGCGCCGACGCATGCTTTCTCGGCGTTCTATCGCTGGCTGCGTGAGGATTTCGGCGCCAGCGCGGTGCTGCATTTCGGCACCCATGGCGCGCTCGAATTCATGCCCGGCAAGCAGGCTGGTCTCTCCGGCGCATGCTGGCCGGACCGCATGATCGGCGACCTGCCGAACCTTTATCTTTACGCTTCGAACAATCCGTCCGAGGGCACCATTGCGAAACGTCGCTCGGCGGCGACGCTGATCAGCTATCTGACCCCTCCGGTTGCCCATGCCGGTCTCTACAAGGGTCTTATCGAGCTGAAGGCGTCGATCGAGCGATGGCGCGGCTTGCCGCCCGACGTCGATGCCGAACTCGGTGACCTTGCGACACTGATCCAGGCCCAGGCCAGCGCGCTTGAACTGGCTCAGGCGGAGCCCGCCTGGACCGATCCGGCCAAGCCAATCGGTAAACTCTCGAAAGCCGTGCTGGAGCTTGAATACACCCTCATTCCGCACGGCCTCCATGTAGTCGGCGAAACGCCCTCGGCCGAGCAGCGCGTGGAGATGTTGCAGGCGGTTGCGGACGCATCGCATGGCGTCCGTCCCGATAAATCGATCCTTGAGGCCGTGGTGAGGGGCGAAGCGCCCGAGACGATCGCGGCAAAGGACGACACTTCGGTGGCGCTCTACAAGGAACTGGCTGGGATCGATCGCATACTGCAGCAGGATCACGAGATCCCGAGCATCCTGCATGCACTCGACGGCAAGTTCGTCCGTCCCGCGCCGGGTGGGGATCTCTTGCGCACGCCGGCGATCCTGCCGACGGGCCGCAATCTCCACGGCTTCGATCCGTTCCGCATTCCCAGCGC
>PNLC01000720.1 GCA_013822885.1 Bradyrhizobium sp. | reverse complement strand
AATGGCGAATTGGATGTTGGCAACGCCGCGCTGAATCTGCGGCAGGCGGCCGACATAGATCTCGCCGACCTTGGTCACCATCGGCGGATCGGTCGGCAGGTCGTGCTGCGGGGCGATCGCGAGATAGCCGCGCCAAGCGAAGATGTTGGACAGGAACGAGTACTCGGTGCTCTTAACGGTGTTGCCATGGTTGAGGATCGCAACCGGCAATTTGATCAAGCCAGCGTTGGCCTGCATTTCCTTGTCGCGGCGAACGGCGACGGTGACAGCGACGAGGCGATTGTCGCGCGCGGGATCGTGGAATGCGATCGTCTCATGGCGGATAGCCCACTTGGTCGCGGTGAAATACCCGACGGCAACCAGTACGGAGAGTGAAAGCAGAATGAGTATTCCACGTTTCATTTTCGTCCTCGCGCCCCGCTTCAGGGGCCATCCCATGTTCAGGACTCTTCGGTCCCTTCTTGATGATATATGTCACGGTGGAGTGACATAAAGGCCAAATGTTGTGTATTGACCGCCTTATCGTTGTGCGCTGCACTTATCCGTTGTGCAGGCGCTCAGTGGCGGCGTAATTTCCGGCCACTTTTATCTTAGGACGCCTCCGGCCAAGCTTTGGTTCGAAGTTTCATTAAAAGTCTATGGAAACCCGCTCGCTGGGCGATTTGTTCCACGGTACGCCCGGCGCGGCAACCCCGTACGATACCGGAACGAAGCTTTGCGAGGTCGACCGGTCCGTTGCAACCGGTATCCCGCTCCATCTCAACTGGCCGACGCTGCCTCACGAAGCGACAGCCACACCATGCCGTTCTCGACCTTGGTTGGATGCACCCGCGTGCATCCTGCGTCCGGCGCGACCGCCTCACCGCTCGCCAACTCGATGACGAAGTTATGCAGCGGACAGGTGACGCGCTTGTTGTGGACGATGCCCTGCGACAACGGTCCACCCTTGTGCGGACAACGGTCGTCGAGCGCGAACACGTCGTCATCCGCTGAACGAAAAACGGCGATGTCCCCCGACGCCGTCCGTACCACGCGCGAGCCAAGCCGGGGAATATCGTTCAACGCTCCGATTTCGATCCAGCGGGTCATGCGAGTTCCAATTCCGCCATCGGCGCAAACTCGTTGCGATCGACGCCGCGCTGGGCGCGCTCCGCCCACGGGTCGCTCTGCGAGAACTGCTGCGAATAGGCGAAGCGATCGTACAGCGCCTTCCGGTTGGCGACATCCTCGACCACCTGCTTGCGGATGGCATCAAGGCCGACGCGATCGCACCATTTGTACATGCGCTCCAGGTACCAGCCCTGCTCGCGATAGAGCTGCGTTACCGCTGCAATCACTTCCAGCGTTTCGTCCTCGGTCGCGACCTTGGCCAGAAATTCCGTCCCCTTGATGTGGAGGCCGGCCGCACCGGCGAAATGAATCTCATAGCCGGAATCGACGCAGATCACGCCGACATCCTTGCAGGTCGCCTCGGCGCAGTTCCGCGGACAACCGGATACCGCAAGCTTCACTTTGGCCGGCGTCCACGATCCCCACATGAATTTTTCGATCTTGACGCCGAGTCCTGTCGAATCCTGGGTGCCGAAGCGACACCATTCCGAGCCGACACAGGTTTTGACGGTGCGCAGTCCCTTGGCATAGGCGTGGCCGGACACCATGCCGGCCTCGTTGAGGTCGGCCCACACCGCCGGCAGATCCTCCTTCTTCACGCCGAGCAGGTCGATGCGCTGGCCGCCGGTGACCTTCACCGTCGGGATGTTGAACTTGTCCGCGACATCGGCAATGGCCCGCAGCTCGCTCGGCGTGGTGACGCCGCCCCACATCCGCGGCACTACCGAATAGGTGCCGTCCTTCTGGATGTTGGCGTGCACCCGTTCGTTGATGTAGCGCGATTGCTGATCGTCGCGGTATTCGCCGGGCCATGTGGCGAGCAGATAATAGTTCAGCGCCGGACGGCAGGAGTGGCAGCCATTGTCGGTCTTCCAATCCATGAACCGCATGACATCGGGGATGGTCTTCAGGTTCTGTTCGACGATGACGCGGCGGACGTCGTCGTGGCTGTGATCGGTGCACTTGCACAGCGGCTTGACCTTCGGCGCCGTCGAATAGTCACCGCCGAGCGTGAACGCGAGCACCTGCTCCACCAGCCCGGTGCACGAACCGCACGAGGACGACGCCTTGGTGTGGGCGCGCACATCGTCGAG
>PNLC01000719.1 GCA_013822885.1 Bradyrhizobium sp. | reverse complement strand
TTTTCCTCGCGCGGCGAGATCTTCTCGACGTCGCCCGCGATCCAGTTGAAGCCGTCGGTCGTGACATGCTCCTTGCCGCGCGTCGCCATCAGCTGCATGCCGACGCAGATGCCGAAGAACGGCCGCGCCTTGACGCGCACCGCTTCGGTCATCGCCTCCAGCATGCCGTCGACGGCATCGAGGCCCCGCCGGCAGTCGGCGAATGCGCCGACGCCCGGGAGCACGATGCGATCGGCGCGGTACACGGTCTCGGGATCGCGCGTCACCATGATCTTCTGCGGCTCTTCCAGGCTCCGCGAGGCGCGCTCGAACGCCTTCGCTGCCGAGTGCAGGTTGCCGGAGCCGTAATCGACGATCGCAACACTCATCGCGGCGCCCCCGCTTCCGGAAACAGGCCGATGATGCCGCCCTGCGGCAGCGGCGGCGGCGCCTTCGAGAACGGCTGGCCTGGTACGTTGCGGGTCGGCGGCGGGCCGCCGCGATCGACCGCCGATTGGTCATTGGAGAGTCCGCGCTGCCGGGCGGTCCAGCGATCGAAAAAGCGGCGTTCGGCGGCTTCGATATCGTCGGCGACCACGATATCGACCTGTCGCCATTTGCGGCGCGACAGCGTCCAGCGCCGCAGGCTGGCGGCTTCGAAGCCCATCAGGATGGCGACGAGAAAGTCGACCGTCAGGATCGTGCCGCGGCTGGCGCCGAGCGCGCCCAAGCCGAAATTGATCGCAAGCGTGAGCGCAATCCAGCCGATCAGCACCAGCCACAGCCGATGCCAGAGCAGCCAGATCACGGTCGCTGCCGCGGCCCAGAAATGGAAACCGTCACGGACGAAGACGAACTTGTCGGCCGCCGCGAGATCGGCGCCGTTGGCCACGGGGGCATGCACTGTGTAGACCCGCATCGTAACTCTCCGCCGCGGACGAGAACGCGAACAGGAAATCAGCCGCCGAGCTGACCCTTGGTGGAAGGTACTTCGCCCGCCGCGCGCGGATCGATCGCAACCGCGGCACGGAGCGCCCTTGCCAGGCCCTTGAAGCAGGACTCGGCGATATGATGGCTGTTCTCGCCATATAGGGTTTCGACGTGCAAAGTCACGCCGGCGTTGATGGTGAAGGCATTGAACCATTCGCGGACCAGCTCGGTGTCGAACTGACCCACCTTGTCGCGCGGGAATTCGACCTTGAACACCAGAACCGGCCGGCCCGAAATGTCGATCACGACGCGTGACAGCGTCTCGTCCATCGGCATATGGATCGAGGCATAGCGGGTGATGCCGGCCATGGTGCCGAGCGCCTGTTTCACGGCCTGCCCGAGCGCGATGCCGACGTCCTCGGTGGTGTGGTGGTGGTCCACGTGCAGATCGCCATCCGCCTTCACCGTGATGTCGATGCGGGAATGCCGGGCCAGCAGGTCGAGCATATGGTCGAAAAAGCCGATCCCGGTCGAAACCTTGGACACGCCCGTACCGTCGAGGTTAACCGCGACCTCGATGTCGGTTTCCTTGGTCTTGCGCTTGATGGAGGCCGTGCGCATGAAAACTGCTTCCCTTTGGCCCGCCGTGGGGCCGAAAACGCGGCCCTTGTAACAGGCCGATGTCGCCTTCGCTACTGCGGGATGACGCTTGAGGGGGTGATCTTCGGCGCATGGTGACCGGAATCCCGGCCCAAATGCCGCGATTGTAACCCTCCTCCTCAGCCCCTAAATCTGACGGGAACGAGGACAATCCATGCAAGCATCCCAGAATAATCTGCCGATCTGGCACGGCACCACGATTTTGACGGTCCGCAAGGGCGGCAAGGTGGTCATCGGCGGCGACGGCCAGGTCTCCATCGGCCAGACCGTCATCAAGGCCAACGCCAAAAAGGTCCGCAAGGTCGGCAAGGGCGACGTCATCGGTGGCTTCGCCGGGGCCACCGCCGATGCCTTCACCTTGTTCGAGCGGCTGGAAAGCAAGCTCGAGCAGTATCCAGGGCAGTTGACCCGCGCTGCGGTCGAACTCGCCAAGGACTGGCGGACCGACCGCTATTTGCGCCGGCTGGAGGCGATGATGATCGTCGCCGACAAGGACGTCTCGCTGGTCCTGACCGGAACCGGCGACGTGCTGGAGCCGGAATCGGGCGTGATGGCGATCGGTTCCGGCGGCAACTACGCGCTGGCCGCCGCCCGCGCGCTGGTCGACACCGACAAGGACGCCGAGACCATCGTGCGCC
>PNLC01000718.1 GCA_013822885.1 Bradyrhizobium sp. | reverse complement strand
GGCGGCACGATTTTGGGCCGGATTCCTGAATAGCTCGGCATCAGCGCGCCGTCCGGCAGCGTCGGCCAGTAGCGCCGGATCGCGGGATAGAACCGTTCCGAGCGCGCCGGATCGACCGTGTAGTCGATGCTCTCGACCCATTCCACGTCCGGGCCGAACCGCGCCTGTCCCGCCATGTCCAGCGTCAGGTGCACGCCCAGCCCGCCGGGCTCCGGTACCGGATAGATCAGGCGTGAAAACGGCGACCGCGCACTGCAGCTGAAATAATTGCCCTTGGCCAGATAGGCCGAAGGAATCAGTCCGACCGGCATGCCATCGACACTGCGCGCCACCGAAGGTGCGCCCAGTCCGGCCGAATTGACCAGCAGATTGCACGCCAGCGTCATCGGCGCGTCGCCGCCGGTTTCGATCTCGAAGTAACCGGCGTCGGCCCGGGCATGGAGCAGCGGCGTATGAAACGCGAAAGCCGCTCCGGCGTCTTCCGCATCGCCCCGCAGCGCCAGCATGTAGGCGTGGCTGTCGATGATGCCGGTGGACGGCGACAACAGGGCTGCATCGCAGTTCAGCGCTGGCTCCAGCGCGCGGGCGGCTTCGCCCGTCAGCAGTTGCAGATCGTCGACGCCGTTGGCTTCGGCATGCGCACGGATCGATTGCAGCTTCTCGGTTTCCTGCGGTGTCGTCGCGACGATCAGCTTGCCGCAGTTGCGATGCGGGATGCCGTGGTCGCGGCAATATTGGTACAATGCATGCTTGCCGCTGACGCACATCTGCGCCATCAGGCTGTTGGCGCGGTAATAGATGCCAGCATGAATTACCTCGCTGTTGCGCGAGGAGGTCACGGTGCCGATGCCTTCGGCGGCCTCCAGCACGATCACTTCGCGGCCCGTCCGGGCCAGCCGCCGTGCAATCGCGAGGCCGACAACCCCCGCTCCGATGACGACGCAATCAACCTTGTCCATGGCAGTTTCGGGTCCGGGAATCTGGCACGGAAATCGGCAGTTGCCGTGCGCGAATGCTATCGCTTCGTTCGAAGAAGCACCCCAACAACCCGTTGGTTTGCCTCGAAATACGCTTCGAATGCGGTCCCGTTAGTGAAGCATTAATCATGTCAGGGCAATTGCCGTAATTCAGGTAGCATTCTTCAGTTGCGCGGGTAGTCGTTTACCCGATCCAAACCCGTCAAGCCAGACACTCCGCCCGCAAATCCTTCGGGTGGGTAATGGCTGACGCGAACTGGCAGGCAGGCGGGAGGAATTCGTTTCCGGCGCTGGCGTTCGTATGCCTGGCCGCCACCGCCGCGCCATGCGGATCCGCGTGGGGCGCACCGCAGTCCGGCGGCTTTGCGCCGGCGAGCCATATCGGCGCGCTCGATCCCGACCAGATCTGGGTGTTGCTGCTCGGCGGCATCGCCATCGTCTCCTTTCTGACGGCGTTGGGGCTCTGGACCTTCTCAGCGCTGCGCGGGGCCAGGGACGCCAAATTGCGCCGTAGCGCATTCATCAGCTCCGCCCTGAACAATCTCAGTCAGGGAGTGATCATCACCAATCCGCAGAACCGCATCGTCTTCTGCAACGATCGCTTCATCGAAATGTATGGGCTCACCCGGGCCGATATTTCCCGCGGCATGACCGGTGCCGAACTGGTCGAACTGCGCCGTGCGCGAGGCCTGATGACGCTCTCGGCCAAGGAATTCAGCACGCTCGCCCGCCTTCCGGAAGGTGTCGTCATCGAGCTGCCGGATGGGCGATCGGTGCTCACGAAAATGTTCCGCCTGCCCAATGGCGGGACGATCGGTACCCACGAGGATTGCACCGAGCAACGCCGGCTGTCGCGCAAACTGGCGTCGACCACGCAGTTCCTGGAATCGGTGCTCGACAACGTACCGGTCTGTGTCGCCGCCAAGAGCATCGAGGACGGCCGCTATATTTTCGTCAACCGCGCGTTCGAGCGCTTCTCGCGCTTTTCCCGCGACCGCATCGTCGGCAAGCGTGCCGAGGAGATCTTCCGTGCCGAAACTGCAAAGAGCATCGCGATCGCGGACGAGGCGGTGCTGAAGGCGCCGGAAGGCCATGACCACAGCGAATATTTCGTCGAACGGGGCGACGAGAAACGCGTAATCTCCTCCAACCGCGTGGTCGCCCGCAACGAGAACGGCGAGCCGGAGTTCCTGATCAACCTGTTCGAGGACGTCACCGACCGGCGGTCGCTGTCGCGTGAAC
>PNLC01000717.1 GCA_013822885.1 Bradyrhizobium sp. | reverse complement strand
TGCGCTGCGGCTGATCGCGGGGCTCGGCGCGCCGAGTTCAGGAACGGTGGACGTCACCCGTCAGGCGGGCAAGGCGGATGGGCGGCATCCGATCGGCTTTGTGTTTCAGGAGCCCACGCTGATGCCGTGGGCAAGCGTGCGCGACAATGTTCGACTGCCGCTGAAGCTTGCCAATATGCCTGCCGCCGACGCGGACGGGCGGGTCAGCAGCGCACTGGCACAGGTCGGGCTTGCCGAATTTGCCGATGCCTTTCCGCGGGAATTGTCCGGCGGCATGAAGATGCGGGTCTCGCTGGCGCGGGCGCTTGTGACCGATCCCGATATCCTCCTGATGGACGAGCCGTTCGCGGCGCTCGACGAAATCACGCGGTTTCGCCTCAACAACGATCTGCTGGCGCTGTGGCGCACGCTGCACAAGACGGTCATCTTCGTTACCCACTCGGTGTTCGAGTCGGTCTACCTGTCGCAGCGGGTCATCGTGATGACGGCCCGGCCGGGGCGCATCAGCCACGAATTCCGCATCGAAACGTCCGAACCGCGTGGCGAGGATTTCAGGACGTCGGCCGAATACGCCGCTTACTGCCGCGAGGTCACCGGCGCGCTGGCGCCGTCCTATTCCGGGCAGCCCGCGGCATGAAGTCCCTGCCAAACGTCGGCCGCATGCTGCTTCCCGTCGCCGTGCTTGCGGCAGGCCTCGTGCTCTGGGAACTGGTGGTCCGCGTCAACGACATTCAGCCCTATGTGCTGCCGAGCCCGGTCGTCGTGTTCCGGACGCTGGTCAGCGACTGGCCAGTGCTGTCGGAATCGCTCGGCGTCACCCTGCTGACCACGCTGCAAGGCTTTGTCGCCGCGGCCGTTGGCGGGGTCGCGCTGGCGTTGTTGTTCAATCAGTCGAAATGGCTGGAGTACTCGCTGTTTCCCTATGCGGTGATCCTGCAGGTCACGCCTGTCATCGCCATCGCGCCGTTGCTGCTGATCTACCTGTCGCAACAGACCGCCGTAATCGTCTGCGCCTGGATTGTCGCCTTCTTTCCCGTGCTGTCCAACACCACGCTCGGGCTGAATTCGGTCGACCGCAATCTGGCCGGATTGTTTCAGCTCTATGGCGCGTCGCGGCTGCAGACGCTGCGGTACCTGAAACTGCCGGCGGCGCTGCCGTTCATCCTCGGCGGATTGCGGATTGCCGGCGGCCTGTCATTGATCGGCGCCGTGGTCGCGGAGATCGCGGCGGGGGCCGCGGGCGCGGGCTCCGGTCTTGCGTTCCGGATCGCCGAATCCGGCTATCGCCTCAACATTCCCCGCATGTTTGCGGCACTTTTGCTGCTGTCCGCGGCCGGGATTGTCATCTATGGGCTGCTGGCGCTAGTTTCGCATCTGGTATTACGGCGCTGGCACGAGAGCGCGCTTGGAAAGGAAAACTGATGGCTGCCGCGAACAATTCGGCCGACAAGATCGATCTGCTCGTCTACGGACCGATCAGGCCGATCCTCCAGAATGGCTTCCCGGACCAGTTCGTCCTGCATACGGCGGAAACCCGTGCCGACCTCGAACGACTGACGCCCGACGTCGTGGCGAAAACCCGCGGCATGGCGGTCACCTACCACACGGTGCCCGCCGACGGCAAAGCGCTGTCGCACTTTCCCAAGCTCGAAATCGTCGCCAGCTTCGGCGTCGGCTACGACCACGTCGATTCCGCCTATGCGCGCGAGCACAACATCGTCGTCACCAACACGCCCGACGTGCTGACCGAAGAGGTCGCCGATGTCGCGATGGGGCTTCTGATCGCGACCCTGCGCGAGTTCGTCAAGGCCGACCGCTATCTGCGCTCCGGCCTGTGGCAGACGCAGAGCTATCCGCTCAGCGCCGGCTCGCTGCGCGACCGCAAGATCGGCATCGTCGGCATGGGCCGTATTGGCCAGGCGATCGGCCGCCGGCTTGAGGCTTCGCGGGTCCCGGTTTGCTACCATTCGCGCAAACCTTCCTCGGCCGTCTCCTACCAGCACTATCCCGATCTGATGGAGATGGCGAAGGACGTGGATACGCTGATCGTGATCGTGCCGGGCGGTGCTGCTACCGCGAAGATGATCAATGCCGACGTGCTGAAGGCGCTCGGGCCGCGCGGCGTGCTGATCAACGTCGCGCGCGGCTCCGTCGTCGACGAGCCGGCGCTGGTCGCGGCGCTGAAGTCCGGCACCATCCTGGCGGCGGGGCTCGACGTGTTCGCCAATGAG
>PNLC01000716.1 GCA_013822885.1 Bradyrhizobium sp. | reverse complement strand
ATCGACCTCGCTTTCCTCCAGCAGCAGGCAAAGTATTTCCCGTTGCATCGGATCGTCTTCGACAATGAGTGCGGTCGCGCGGAAGGGTTTTGATTGTCCCATGAAGCCTCCTTGAAGGGGTCGCGTCGGTGAGGACTCGTCGTCTCTGTCGGGTAGCCGACGTTAAGCGCCGAAAGCGCTTTATGGTTCGGTTCCAATTTGCGAAAGTCGGGGAACCCGCCCGCCTCTTTTTTCGACATCTCTCGACAGCACCTGGAGCCGCCCCATGACTACGATATCCGGAAGTGCGGCCGCCGTGACCGGCGCCGCCAGCGGCATCGGCCGCGCACTTGCGCTCGAACTGGCGGCGCGCAGCTGCGACCTCGCGCTGGCCGATCGCGACGAGGCGGGGCTGCTCGAGGTCGCCGCCGAGGTCGGCAAAAATTCCAGATGCAAGGTCAGCACGTACCGCGTCGACGTCGGCGAGCCCGCGCAGATCCAGGAATTTGCAAGGGCTGCGATCGCCGCGCATCCCGGCCTGAACATCGTCATCAACAATGCGGGCGTCGCCCTGCTCGGCGGCTTCAACGAGGTTGACCAGGCGCAGATGGAGTGGCTGGTCAACATCAATTTCTGGGGCGTGGTGCACGGCACGCGCGCCTTCCTGCCGCATCTTTCGCAGAGGCCCGAGGCGCATATCGTCAACCTCTCCTCGATCTTCGGCATCATCGCTCCGCCCGGCCAGACCGCCTATTGCGCGGCGAAGTTCGCGGTGCGCGGATTTTCCGAAAGTCTGCGGCACGAGCTTTCGATGGCGAACAGCCCGGTGAAACTGTCGGTGGTGCATCCCGGCGGCGTGCTGACCAACATCGTGCGCAATTCCCGCACCGGCGCCGGCGTCACCGACAATGCACGCCGCGCAGAATCGATCGACCGCTTCGACGCCATCGCCAGGACCACGCCGCCGGCCGCAGCCCAGCGCATCATCACCGGCATCGAGAAGAACCAGCCGCGAATCCTGATCGGCAACGACGCGAAGTTCATGGATTTGCTGCAGCGGTTTCGGCCGGCGACGTATTGGGCGGTGCTGGCGAAGCGGATCGGGAAGGCTGGGGAGGAGAAAGGGAAATGAGCGATCGACCTTGCCTTCTCCCCTTGTGGGAGAAGGTGGCGCGAAGCGCCGGATGAGGGGTCTCCATCCGCGGAGACAGACCCCTCATCCGTCTCGCTGCCGCTGCGCGTCAGCGATCCACCTTCTCCCACAAGGGGAGAAGGAAGAGCAGCCGCCAATTTCGAAACTTCAACGCCCGACCAGCTTGTCCGCAAAGTACCCGATGGTCTTGCGATAGATCGTCGCCCTGTTCCACTCGCGCATCGCCTCGAAATTCGGGGTACCCTCGCCGTAGGGCGCGCCGCCCTTGAAGCCGCTCACGTGCAGAAGGTTTGCGGTGGAGGCCAGAACATCAGGCACGCTGTGGCGCAGATCGACGTGGCCGTTGCCGTCGAAATCGACGCCGTACTTGATGTAGGACGACGGCAAAAATTGCGTCTGGCCGAGCTCGCCGGCGAACGCGCCGATCAGATCACGCAACGGCAGATCGCCGCGCTGCACGATCTTCAATGCCGCCAGCAGTTCGCCCTGGAACAATTCGGTGCGGCGGCAATCATGCGCCATGGTGGCGAGCGTGCGGATGACCGGCATCTTGCCGATGTCACCCTTGCCGAAATCGCTCTCCAGTCCCCAGATCGCGACCACGATCTCCGGCGGCACGCCGAACTTCTGCTCGATGCGCGACAGCAACGAGCCGTGCCGCTGCAGCATCTGCCGCCCCATGTTGATGCGCCCGGGACCGACGCGGGTCGAGACATATTGCTCGAACGACTTGTTGAAGGTGCCGCGCTGGCGCCGGTCGAACGCCAGCACCGCCGGATCCGGCGTCACGCCCGACAGCGCCTGGCTGATCACGCCTTGCGAGATCCCGGCCGCTGCCGCCTCCTGCGACATCGCCGCCACGAACGTGTTGAAGTCGCCGCCGCAGCGAGCGGCGTAAGTGGGGGTGGAGAAGACGGCAGCGAAACAAATGGCCAGGCAAAACTTGCGCATGCGAATCCCTTGTGAGTTCTAGCACGATAATGCCATGGGAAAATGGCGCGCGAAACCTCGATAGGGGTAGGGAAGGCTTTTGGCCTCCCCTCCCTCCGAACCGTACGGGCGGTTTTCCCGCATACGGCTCTCCAGTCGCTGGTTTCCTCA
>PNLC01000715.1 GCA_013822885.1 Bradyrhizobium sp. | reverse complement strand
TTCGCTGACGGAAAGACTTTCTCGATCGCCGAGCCGCGCCAGCAGCGCGCGCCGGGTCGGATCGGAAAGCGCGGCAAAGGTGCGGTCGAGGGCTTCTTCCTGATACTTTACCATAAGGTTTAGTATAGACGCAAGCCAATGCCAGTCAAGCGCGAGGCTGCATCACGTCCCGGAGAGTGGGGACGCTAGACACGCGATTGGCCGGATCTACAGGCGTAAATTCCTTTACGCCCTGGTCCGGCCATCACGAGCGGAATTGGCGAGATGCCAATCAGTAATCCCGATACACCCGCATCCGCCGCTGCTGCTGCTGTCCGAACGCCACGCGCGGGTTGATGTTGCAGGAGAGTGCACGCCCGGACGCCGACGCCAGACACTGCTCATACGTGGCGTACGAGCACTCGCCGGGGATGCCGATACCCCGGCCCTGGAGACAATAGGGATAGTCGTAGGCCGCCGCCGGCGAATTGCCGGCGACCGATGCGACCGTGGCCGCCGACAGCGCCAGTGCCGCTAACATTGTATTGCGCATGATGCTTCTCCTTTTTCACGAAGCAGGAAAACCGCGTCGCCTCTTCGCTTAGAAACACCACGATCGCGCCAATGTTCCGTGAGGTAGATCACTGTACCTTCGCTACCTTGGCTTCCTCGATCACCTTTTTCCACTTGTCGGTTTCGGCCACAATCATCGCGCCGAACGCTTCCGGCGGTCCGATCAGCGGTTCGCCGCCGAGGTCGACCAGGCGGGCCTTGATCGCGGGCTCGGCGAGCACCTCGTTGATCTCCTTGTTCAGCTTCGCGATGACTTCCTTGGGGGTGTTCTTGGGCACACCCATGCCGAACAGCGCGCTGGCCTCGTAACCCGGGATGGTATCGGCAAGGACCGGCACATCCGGCAATAGCGACGACTTCGTCGTGCTGGTGACGGCCAGCGCCCGCGCCGAACCGGCGCGGACATGCTGGAGAATGGAAGGCATGTTGTCGAAGATCACCTGGACCTGACCACCGAGCAGATCGGTGATCGCGGGCGCGGCGCCGCGATAAGGCACGTGCTGCATCTTGGCGCCCGACATCGCCATGAACATTTCACCTGACAGGTGCACGGAGGTGCCGTTGCCCGACGACGCCAGGTTCACCTTGCCTGGATTGGCCTTCACATAGGCAATAAACTCGGCGACCGTCTTGGCCGGCACGTCCTTGTTGACCGTCATCACGTTCGGAACGCGATTGAATGCCGCGACCGGCGCGATGTCGCGAACGACGTTGAATTTCAGGTTGGCGTAGAGCGTGGCGTTGATGTAATTTGCGGGATTGACCAGCAGCACGGTGTATCCGTCCGGCTCGGCGTTGATCACCGATTCGGTGGCGATGTTGTTGCCGGCGCCGGGCTTGTTCTCGATCACGAACTGCTGACCCAGCCGCTCCGAGAGCCGCTGGCCGATCAGCCGCGCGATAATATCGGTCGCGCCGCCCGGAGGATACCCGACGACCCATTTCACCGGCCGGGCCGGATAATCCGACGCCAAAGCGCCGCCCATCGAGGGGGCAGCGGAAAGACCGATGACGGCCAGACAAATCGCGGTACGGCGTGAAATCATCAAAATTTCTCCCTTGAGGCCGGGTTCAGAGCCCGATCCGTTTCTATGAGCAGCGGTCATATTGGACCGAATGCGGCCCGCGTTGTAACAAACAAACTCCGAAGCGGCCAGTGCGGCCCGGCGTCTCCGACCGCGACCAAAGGATAAGACATGTCTGTCAGGGTTACCGCGCTCGATCATCTCGTTATCAATGTCACCGACGTGGCGCGCACAGCGGAGTGGTATCGAAAGATCCTTGGCATGGAGGTCAGGGTGTTCGATCCGGGCCCGGGCAAAACGCCACGGACCTCGCTGGTGTTCGGCAATCAGAAAATCAACGTGCGGCCGCGCGAGGCCGACAAGGTCGAATGGTTCACGGCCGATCACGAAACCCCCGGCAGCGACGATCTGTGCTTCCTGACATCGAGCACGCCCGACCAGGTCGTGGCGCATCTGAAGGCCAACGGCGTCGCCATCGAGGAAGGCCCGGTCGCCAAACAGGGCGCCCGCGGCACGCTGCGCTCGGTCTATTGCCGGGATCCCGACGGCAGCCTGATCGAGATTTCTTCGTATGAGGATGGGGCGGGCTAGCGGCCACCGTTCCTCCCCGTCTTTGCGAGCGAAGCGAAGCAATCCATCGCGCGGCATAACGGATGG
>PNLC01000714.1 GCA_013822885.1 Bradyrhizobium sp. | reverse complement strand
TCGGTGAACAGGCGGCCGATCAGAAATTCGAGCGAGAGGTAATAGACCCGCTTGCTGCCGGCATCGTAGCTCTCCTTTTCGGCCATCAACCAGCGGTGCACGATGCGGTCGCGCAGCGCCAGCGCCGCCGCCTTGTACCAGTCCCGCCGGGTCGCCATGCCGGCATCCTTGCCGATCGCAAGCCGGAGCTTGGCGAGGATCGCGCCCTTGATCTCTGCCAGCGCCAACTCGTCGATCGGCTGGCCCGGCGCCGGATAATTCCCTGGGATTTGTTCCTGCAATACGTCCATCCCTGCAGTTAAGATTTGACCGAAGATACCTGCCTTGCGGCACGATCGAAACCGCTCGCAGCGATGTTTCTGCACTGCGTTGATATGAATTTATGCAAGGACCGGGCCGATTTCGCGGCATCGGCGCGGCTGCTTTTGGTGAGTTTCCGTCGTCCCGGCCTTCGCCAGGCGAACGCCGGGACGACGTGTAGATTGTCATCGGAACGAATTAAGAACACTTTAGCAAGTAGTTGATATATCATTGTGATTCGACGTCGCGTCGACACAACATCTATGGCCTTTCAGAGTTTGTGAGGACTACATGTCCACCATCGCCTTCGATCAGTTCGCACTCACCCGCATTGCCGATTTCGCGCGCTCGCTGTCGCGCCTGCATCAGGCCTCGCGCCGCCAGGTTGTCGACGACGACGCCATCGATCGCGAGTTCAATGCGGTCTGCATGTCGGTGTGGGGGTACACCACGGACGATTTCAGCGACGACCTGTTCTCGGGCGAGGATCACGCCTTTCTGGATGCGCTGGACGAAGCGCAGGCGCGCATCTTCGCCGCCGGGCAGGGCTACGACCTCGTCGACGATCAGGGCATGCTGACGGACTGGTGGGGCTATTGCTGGATGATCCTGGCCGAGAAGCGTGGATTGCTGACGCCGGAAAACCGCGCCGCGGCGCGCGCGGCGATCGAGGAGAAATATCTGGCGGCGCCCAACGTGATCGGCGTCATCGTCGGGCGGTAGTGCTGGCGTCGGCGGCCTAACCCGGCCTCATCCTACTTTGCATGGGGTTGTTTTCGATGTTTTGCGTCCCTAGTTCACCTCCGCCCGCTTCGCCGCCTTCGGCGTCGCTGTCTTCGGTATGCTCGACGTCACATCGCGTGCTTCAGGCGTCACGATCTCGCCGGCCATTTCGGCGGTGACCGGCGCGACCTTCATTTCGCCGAGGCGGGCGCGGACATCGGCGGTGAGCCCGGGATAGGAGGCGACCGGCGTGAATTCGGCGGTGTTGCCTGCCCCGGGGCGGACGCCGGTATAGGCCACCAGGCCGTCCGTGGTGGCGATCACGTCGCCCGGGCGGAGCGAGGTGTCGAAGGTGAGATCGACCGGCGCCAGTCCGGACGGGCTGCGGCCGTTGCAGGTGCAATCGGCTTTCAGCGCCTTGCGATAGGCATAGGCGTTTTCACTGTCGGCATAGCGCTCGCCATTACCAGCGGTCGCGCCGTCGATGCTGCTGCCGAAAAACACCTTGGTGACGCTTGCCGGACAGAAAGCCTGGCAGGTCTGAACCGGCGAGGCGTTGCCGCGCATGGTCAGCGGAAAATATTTGCCGTCGCAACTGCGCACGCAGAACGCCGGCCCGGATCCGGCGACACGTTGTGCCGGTGCAGGCGCCGGTTGCTGCTGGTTGAGGCCGAACGGATCGGCGAAAAAGTTGGCCTGCCGCGGCTGTTGCTTCTGGGCGCCTCCGAAGAAGAAATCGAACAGGCCTTCGGCGGAAACGCTGCCGGGCGCAAGAATGAGGGAGCCGGCCAGGGTTGCTGCGGCAACGAACGTCGTGCGGCGCCGCACGCGCGAAAAAGTCAACTCGGTACGCAACGCTTACTCCACCCAACGCAACGATACGCGCCAAAGCGCAAGAGGCTTCAGCCGGGAGTAACCTTAATGCGCGATAGTAAACGAGCGGTTGAACTTGGGCGAAGCTCGAAGAGAAATGCGGCGCTCTCTCATCATGGTCGTCAAGCCCGGGCAAAAGACCGCAGCAATCAGCCCTTCAAAAACTCGCTTGCCTTGTACAGCGAGCGAAATTCCAGCCCGGCCTCCGCGAAAGTTTCGGCCGCGCCTTCTTCGCGGTCCACCATGGTGAGGACCAGAACGATCTCGCCGCCGGCGTCGCGCACCGCTTCGACCGCCTTCAGCGCCGAGCCGCCGGTCGTGGTGACGTCCTCGACGATC
>PNLC01000713.1 GCA_013822885.1 Bradyrhizobium sp. | reverse complement strand
ACGTCGGTGCCGCGGCGGATGCCGTCGACCAGCGACTCGCGGCAGCCATAGAGATTGTCGAACTTCGACTTGGTGACGCTGTCGTTGACGTTGATGGCCGGGAACAGCAGCTTGCCTTCCTTCTCCATGTTGTAGAGCCGGTGCACGCCCGTGGTGGTCTCTTCCGAAACGCCTTTGATGTTCTTCGCGATCTCGGCGAAGTAACCCTTGGGCTTCTCCTTGAGGAGCTTCTTGATCAGCGCGAAGAACACTTCCTCTTCTTCCGACTCCGGCTTGTCGAGGAATTTTACGTCGCCGTTTTCGGCGCGCAGGCCGTGATGCACCAGCATGGTGGCGTCGCCGCCGTCATCGAGGATCATGTTGGGCGTGCCGCCAC
Source organism: Bradyrhizobium sp. (assembly GCA_013822885.1). GTDB lineage: Bacteria > Pseudomonadota > Alphaproteobacteria > Rhizobiales > Xanthobacteraceae > Bradyrhizobium. The sequence continues at coordinate 1,866 of PNLC01000713.1, read as the reverse complement.
CATGCCAGTCGAACAGCTTGGCGGTGTAGTCCCAGTATTCGGTGAGGCTCTCGCCCTTCACCGCGAACACCGGAATGCCGGCCGCGGCGATCGCTGCTGCCGCATGGTCCTGCGTCGAATAGATGTTGCACGACACCCAGCGGATGTCGGCGCCAAGCGCCGCCAGCGTCTCGATCAGCACCGCGGTCTGGATCGTCATGTGCAGGGAGCCGGCGATGCGGGCGCCCTTCAACGGTTGCTTCGGGCCGTATTCCTCGCGGGTTGCCATCAGGCCCGGCATTTCGGTCTCGGCCAGCGAGATTTCCTTGCGGCCGAAATCGGCGAGCGACATGTCCTTGACGATGTAGTCGGTGAAGGCGGGCTTCTTGGCGGCAGCGGTCATGAGAGCTTCCTGTTGTTTAGCTCGTCATTCCGGGTCGTTCAAAAGAGACGAACCCGGAATCTCGGCGTGATGGATAAGGATTCCCGGTTCGCTCGCGGTCGCGAGCGCCCCGGAATGACGTCAAGACTAGACGGCGCGCTTCAGCGTCTCGGCGAGATCGGTCTTCTCCCACGAGAAGCCGCCCTCATTGTCCGGCGTGCGGCCGAAATGGCCATAGGACGAAGTACGCGCATAGATCGGCTTGTTGAGATCGAGATGCGTGCGGATGCCGCGCGGCGTCAGATCCACCGTTTCGGCCACGAGCTGCTCGAGCTTGTCCTCCGGCACCTTTCCGGTGCCGTGGGTGTCGATGTAGATCGACAGCGGCCGCGCCACGCCGATGGCGTAGGCGAGTTGAAGCGTGCAGCGATCGGCAAGGCCGGCAGCAACGATGTTCTTGGCGACATAGCGCGCGGCATATGCCGCCGAACGGTCCACCTTGGTCGGGTCCTTGCCCGAGAACGCGCCGCCGCCGTGCGGGGCTGCGCCACCATAAGTATCGACGATGATCTTGCGGCCGGTGAGGCCTGCATCGCCATCGGGACCGCCGATGAAGAACTTGCCGGTCGGGTTGATGTGCCAGATGGTCTTGCCGTTGATCCAGCCTTCCGGCAGCGCCTGGCGCACATACGGCTCGACGACATCGCGGACCTGGTTCGAGGTCATGTCCTCGACGAGATGCTGGTGCGAGACCACGATTTCGCGCACGCCGACCGGCTTGCCGTTCTCATACTGCACGGTGACCTGGCTCTTGGAGTCCGGGCCCAGCACCTTCTCCTTGCCGGAGTGACGGGCTTCCGAAATCAGCCGAAGGATCTTGTGGGCATAGAAAATCGGCGCCGGCATCAGGTCCGGCGTTTCATTGGTGGCGTAGCCGAACATGATGCCCTGGTCGCCCGCGCCCTCTTCCTTGTTGGTGCCCGGCTGCAGCGCGTCGACGCCCTGCGCGATGTCGGCGGATTGCGGATGCAGCAGGATTTCGATGTCGGCCTTCTGCCAGTGGAAGCCTTCCTGCTCGTAACCGATGTCCTTGATCGCGGCGCGAACGACGCTTTCGATCTGGTCGTTGGTGACCGATTTCGGTCCGCGGGTTTCACCGGCGATGACCACCTTGTTGGTGGTGGCGAGTGTTTCGCAGGCGGCGCGGATCGCCCAGGGGTCGATGCCGGCCTTGGGGCCTTCACGGAAAAACAGATCGACAATCTCGTCGGAAATTCGGTCGCAGACCTTGTCCGGATGACCCTCGGAAACCGACTCGCTGGTGAACAGATAGGACGCGCGCATCAACCAACCCCTTGTTCCCGCCCAATGCCGGCGGCTGTCTATGTTGTGTATCCTGGAATGTCAGTCGCGACGGCGCGAAATGACGTAGGATTCGTCGTAAAACCACAGTCCATTATGCTTGCGCAGAACCTCTCTGGTGGCATCGAGGGTCCGGCCGTTTT
>PNLC01000712.1 GCA_013822885.1 Bradyrhizobium sp. | reverse complement strand
GGTGATCCTGTCCGACAACAGCGTCGAGCATGCGCTGTTCGCGCTGGCGGCCCAGCATGTCGGCGTGCCCTCCGCCGCGATCTCGCCGGCCTATTCGCTGATGTCCAAGGATTTCGACAAGCTCAGGAGCATGGTCAAGCTGCTGGAGCCCGGCGCGATCTATGTTTCCGCCATGAAGCCGTTCGCAGCGGCGCTGGCGGCGATTGAGCCGCTGCATTCGGCCATGATCGTCAGCGGTGATGTCGCCGATACCGGTGGGATCTCGTTTCGCAGCATCGCAACCACGCCGGAAACGCCCGATGTCGCAAAAGCGTTTTCCGCGGTCACGCCGGATACGATCGCAAAATTCCTGTTCACCTCGGGCTCGACGGGCACGCCAAAGGCCGTCATCAACACCCAGCGTATGCTGACTTCCAGTCAGCAGGCCAAGGCGCAGACCTGGTCATTCCTCGAAGGCAACGGCAGGGATGTCGTGATCCTCGACTGGCTGCCCTGGAGCCACACCTTCGGCGCCAACCACAATTTCAATCTGGTCCTGCGCAACGGCGGCACGCTCTACGTCGACGGCGGCAAGCCGGCGCCCGGGCTGTTCGCGACGTCGCTGGCCAATTTGCGCAGCGTGATGCCCTCGGTCTATTTCAACGTGCCGCGCGGCTTCGACATGCTGATCGCAGCGCTGCGCAGCGACGACGAACTGCGGCAAAGATTCTTCAACGAAGTGAAATTCGCCTTCTATGCCGGCGCGGCGCTGCCGCAGAATCTCTGGGATGCGCTGGAAGAACTCTCGATCAAGACCGTCGGCCGCGCGCTGCCGATGGTGTCGGCCTGGGGCTCGACCGAAACCTCGCCGCTCGCGACCGATTGCCATTTCCAGGCGCAGCGCTCCGGCAATATCGGCGTGCCGATACCGGGGACGGAATTGAAACTCGTGCCGTCGGGCGACAAGCTGGAGGTCCGCGTGCGCGGCCCGAACGTCACGCCCGGTTACTGGAAGGCGCCGGAACTGACCGCGCAGGCCTTCGACGCCGAGGGCTTTTATCTGATCGGCGATGCTGTGACCTTTGCCGATCCGGCGCGCCCCGAGTTCGGATTGTTCTTCGACGGCCGCGTCGCGGAAGACTTCAAGCTCAATTCCGGCACCTGGGTCAGCGTAGGCACCTTGCGCGTCGCGGGGATCGCCGCGCTGGCGCCGCTGGCGCAGGACATCGTCGTCACCGGCCACGGCGGCGATGAAGTCCGCTTCCTGGTATTTCCGAACATCGCGGCATGCCGTGCCCATGCCGGCCTCGCTGAAAGCGCCGATGTGCAAGACGTGATCGGCCACGACAAGGTTCGCAGCGCGATCGCTTCAGGTCTTGCAAAGCTCAAGGCGCAGAGCGGCAACTCGTCCGGCCACGCGACGCGTGCGCTGCTGCTGGCCGAGCCTGCGTCGGTTGATGGCGGCGAGATCACCGACAAGGGCTACATCAACCAGCGCGCGGTGCTGACCCGTCGGGCGCAGGCGGTGGCATCGCTCGACGATGCGGCCTCCGCCGAATGGATCGGCTGCTGAGTTCTTGTCCCGGACGCGGTGCGGCACGAAGTGACGCGCCGCAGAGCCGGGACCCACCGATAACACGCGCTCGTGAGATGGGCCCCGGCTCAGCAGCGCATCACTGCGTGCTGCGCCGCGTCCGGGGCACGGGGAGGTGGCCGCCGGGTGATCCCTGACTCCTTTGCGCCAAATTGCTGATCTGGCTCGGAAAAATCTGTCGGCGATAAATTTGTTGCCAAGGCAACTAAATTGTGAAAGCTTCCGCGCTGCGCACGGCTTACCGACAGAGCAGTTGAACTGCCACGCCGTGCCGGGAGAAAACGATGCTTGAGAGGAACGGCCCATCGCGGCCGAATGCCGGCGTTCGTTCGGCCGGCCGGAATTCTGACTTCAGGCCAACCGCGGTCGCCCATGCGCAATCAGGTGCTGCTCTGCCCGGTCACGGCGCCGAGATTTTCGTGCAGCCGCCGCAGCAGGTCGATCAAAACTTCCCGCTCGTCTTTCTTCAGGCAGGACAACAGCCGCCGTTCGCGTTCGAGGGCGGCCATGATCACCTTGTCGTGGATCGCGCGGCCACGCGGAGTCAGCGAGATGGCGTGGGTGCGGCCGTCGTCGGGCGCGGTGCGGATCGCGACCAGGCCGCGCTTCTGCAGCACGGAGAGATTTCGGCTGACCGGCCCCTTGTCGAAGCCGATCACGTTGCAGATCC
>PNLC01000711.1 GCA_013822885.1 Bradyrhizobium sp. | reverse complement strand
GGCGTCAGCCACGTATTTCGCAAAGGTCTGCGCCGTGCCGTAGATGGTCTCGAGCGACTTCGGAAAGCTCGACGTCAGGCGCCACTTGATCTCGGGCGAACCTTGCGCGATCGCAGGTGCCGCAACCAGCGTCGTCGCGCCGGCCACGGCGCCGCCCTTGAGGAACGTACGGCGTTTCATGATGTGCTCACTCCATTGCAAGTCCGCTGGACCGCGGCAAAGTCCCTTCCGGGACCGTTACCCCTGATCATAGCGAACTTCAAGGCATGCGCCACCTTGCCCGGACGGGCACTTTAGCGTCTCTCCCCGTGGAGGACGGGGAGAGACGCCGTACGCCGCGGGCTAGTTCGTCGGCATCACGTAGGCGTAGATCCGCCCGCGCGAGACCACCGCTTCGCGGACCCGGTTGCCGTTGTTGCCCGAGATCATGATCGGGTTTCCCTTGGCGTCGATGCCGGTGATGATGCCGACATGACCGCCGCGGCGGCCACGGGTCATGACCGCGATCGCGCCGACCTGCGGCCCGGAAACACGCTGGCCGTAGTTCGCGAACGAGCTCGCCATGTCCGAGCCGGTGCCGCGATGGCCGGAATGCTGCAGCACCATGTTCATGAACCGCGCACACCACAGGCGACCGCGTCCGGTCGGGTTGCCGCCGAGATGACGGCGCGCTTCAGCGACCACGCCGGAGGACGATCCGAAGCCGGCCGACGCCATCGCGCCGCCGGGCGGGGTCGGGGTTGAGTTCGGATCGGCGCCGGCGTTCGGAGAAAAGCTGGCGTTGGTGTTGGCAAAGCCGCCGGCCTGCATCTGCGCGACGCCGCGTTCCCAGCGCGACATCCTGGCCGCATGTCGATAATGGCGATGGGCATAATGATGCTTGGCATGATGGCCGGCGTGATAGGCGCGCGCATGCCGCCCTGCGCCGTGGTGAGGCCGTGCCGAAGCCGGCGTCACCGATACGACGATGGAAGCCGAGCACAGTGCCAGCGCGATGAAACGAAGCGACCGGCGAAACGAAGACAATTGACGCATACTTGATCCTCTGTGGCACCCCCACTGTTTCCCATTGTTCGCGTACGAACGAACGGGGCGGCCTTTTGCGGTTGGCGGTGTGACGAGAGGAAGATTTCATGTGGCGCAACAGAAACGATTTGTGGGTCATTACGCGCAGATTTGATGACGAAAAAGAATCCGCGCTGCCGCATTGCAGCCGGGAAAATTAACTGCAACTTTGACGGCGGAACGCGCAACGATGTTACGTAAAAACAAGAAAATGGAGAGGAAGCGAAATGCCCTACGCCGTCGCCAAGGATAACGTCCGTCTGTATTTCGAAGAAGCGGGAAGCGGAACACCGATCATCTTCCTGCACGAGTTCGCGGCCGACCACACCAACTGGGAGCCGCAGATGCGTTATTTCTCGCGCGGCCACCGCTGCATCGCCTATTCGGCGCGCGGCTACACGCCCTCGGACGTGCCGCCCTCTGCCGAGGTCTACACCTACAAGCATTTCTATACCGATGCGCTGGCGGTGCTCGATCATCTTGAGATCGCCAAGGCCCACTTCATCGGCCTATCGATGGGCTCCTATTCGTCGCTGCAGGTCGGCATCAACGCTCCGGAGCGGGCGCTGTCGATGACGCTCGCCGCCGTCGGCTCCGGCGCCCCGCTCGAAAACCTCGACGCCTTCCGTGCGCAGTGCCGGGCCAACGCCGAGCAGTATGAATCGATCGGCTCGGTGGAAGTGGCGAAAGCCACACGCGATGCGCCGAGCCGGATTCCATTCCTGCTGAAGGATCCGCGCGGCCACGCTGATTTCTATGCAGCGCTGGCGCGGCACGACGCCAGGGGCTCGGCCAACACCATGCGAGGCTTTCAGGGCGGCAGGCCGTCGATCTACACGTTGACGGACGCGATCCGGAAAGTGCCGACGCCGGCGCTCATTCTCTGTGGCGACGAGGACGACAATTGCGTCGGGCCGAGCCTGTTCCTGAAGCAGCATCTGCCGGCGGCAGGTCTTTCGTTCTTTCCGAAGGCCGGCCACGTGCTCAATCTTGAGGAGCCGTCGCTGTTCAACGAGATGGTCGAGCGCTTCATCGCGCTGGTCGAGGCCGGCCGGTGGCCGGTGCGCGATCCACGGTCGATGGTGGCGGTACAGGTTTAACCGTCATTCCGGGGCGATGCAGAGCATCGAACCCGGAATCTCGAGATTCCGGGTCAGGTCCTTCGGACCATCCCGGAATGACGGCGATGG
>PNLC01000710.1 GCA_013822885.1 Bradyrhizobium sp. | reverse complement strand
CGGCCGAGGAGAGAATATCGAGCGCGCGCAGCGAGCCGACCTCGACCATCATGCGAAACGCCTGGCCGAGCAGGAAATCGCCGACCAGCACGCTGGCCTCGTTGCCCCACAGCATCCGCGCAGAAAGTTTACCGCGCCGCAGTTCGCTTTCGTCGACCACGTCGTCATGCAGCAGCGTGGCGGTGTGCATGAACTCGACTGATGCCGCGAGCTTGATATGGCCGTCGCCGGAATAGCCGGTGAGGCTGGCCATCGCCAAGGTCAGCATCGGGCGGAGACGTTTGCCGCCCGAGGAGATCAAATGGTTGGCGACCTCGGGAATCATGGTGACTTCCGACCCGGTCCGCGACAGGATCGTGGCGTTGACCCGCTCCATGTCGGCGGCGACGAGCCCGACAAGCGCATCGATTGAAGCGTTCGGGCTCTCGAAAGGTACAATAACCGCCACGCGGGTCTCCACTTTTGGCCAATTCGCACTATCCTCATCTACAATAGAAAGTGCGGGCTATGGCGGCAAGGGCAGGTAGCGGTTGACAGAAGCCGCAGATAGCGTTTTCGAGCGAAGTGGGTACCGGTTCGCGTCAGGAAAACGCGTCAAAAAGAAGCACTGGAGTTTGGGTTCTGACTCGATCAGAACCGAAACTCCAGCCCTCACAACCGCGCGACAAGGAGAGCGTAAATTGCGGGAATTGGTTCGAACCAACGATATCGTGCTGGTTTCCGCTGTTGGCGCGCTGCTCGACGGCGCCAATATCCATCATCTGGTACTGGACCAGAACATGAGCGTGATCGAGGGATCGCTCGGTGTGCTGCCGCGCCGCATCCTGGTCCATGAGGACGACAACCGCGAGGCGCGGCAGCTTCTGACCGATGCCGGGCTGGCCCATGAATTGCGGGCCGATGACTGACCCGGCCATCGACCTCACCGAGGATACGTTCCTCGGTGGGCAGTTGCGCTTGCGGCAATTGAAATCGGGGCATCGCGCCGGTCACGATGCCGTGTTGCTGGCGGCGGCGACATCGGCGCGTTCGGGAGATCGCGTGGCCGATCTCGGCGCCGGCGTCGGTGTCGCGGGACTTGCGGTCGCCCGGCGCGTCCCGGGCATCGATCTGGTTCTGGTTGAGATCGATCCGGTGCTGGCGGAGCTTGCGCGCGCCAATGCCGCCGCGAACGCGATAGCCGCCGAAATCATCGTGCTTGATGTGGAGGCCGACGCAGCAAGCTTTGCAACTGGCGGGCTCGGCCCCGACAGCGTCGATTCCGTGCTGATGAACCCGCCGTTCAACGATCCCGCGCGGCATCGAACATCGCCGGACAAAGCGCGCGGCGTCGCGCATGTGGCGACCGCGACGACGCTGGCGAACTGGGTGCATGCGGCGCGGCGTATCCTCAAATCCAGGGGCGCGCTGACGCTGATCTGGCGCGCCGACGGCATCGCCGAGGTGCTGGCCGCGCTCGATCACGGTTTCGGGAGCCTGGAGATCATGCCGGTTCATGGCGACGCAAGCGGGCCGGCCAACCGTATCCTGGTGCGCGCCATCAAGGGCGGTCGCGCGCCGACGCAAATCCATCCCGCCCTGATGCTCAATGACGAGTCAGGCGCGCCCAACAAATGGGTGCAGCAGATTCTCGCGGGGAAGGGGAGTTTGCCGCTTGCAAAGCCGTAAAGGCAGCGGGATCGAGCGTGTCGCGATCAAGATTCTATTGCGGAAGCGTCTCCGACTGCCGCTTCGGCGCCGAGGTGAAATGGGTCGCGGCCAGCAGGGTGCCGATGAGCATGATCAGCAGGTAGATTTTCATGTCACTCTCCGCAGCCCATTGCAGCCTCGCCAGCCACAATGCAAAAGGCGTTCCTGCCACAAGGCGTTCCGGCCTTTTGCAATGACATTGGCGTGATAAAAAATGGTTAATTCGAGGTAACGGCATGAGTGAACAATTTAGTGATCGCGCGGGACTGCCGGGCCTCATCGACAGGATCAAGGAGTTGTTGCCGGCCCGGTTCCGGCGCGGCGCTGCCGTCGTCCCGGTGGTGCGATTATCAGGCGTGATCGGCGCGGTGACGCCGTTGCGGCCGGGCCTGTCGCTGGCGGGCATCGCCAAGACGCTCGAACGCGCCTTCGCCACCAAGCACGCCAAAGCCGTGGCGCTGGTGATCAATTCACCCGGTGGCTCGCCGGTGCAGTCGCGCCAGATCTATTTGCGGATCAGGCAACTGGCCGAGGAAAAGAAAATTCCGGTGCTGGTGTTCGTCGAGGAC
>PNLC01000709.1 GCA_013822885.1 Bradyrhizobium sp. | reverse complement strand
ACGCCGTCCATGCCGATCAGCGCGTTCTCGATCTCCGCCGGATAGATGTTGACGCCGCCCGAGATCACCATGTCGCGCTTGCGGTCGCACAGGAACAGGTAGCCGTCCTCGTCGAGGTAACCGACGTCGCCGACGCTGACGAGGCCGTCGCGGCCGGCCTCGGCGCGCGCCTCGGCCTTGCCGTGATAGTCGAAATCCGGCACCGACACCTGCCGCATGAAGATTTCGCCGGGCTCGTTGACGCCGCACGGCTCGCCATCGGGACGGAAGATCTTCACGATGCCGCCCTCGATGGCGCGGCCGACGGTGCCGGGTTTTGCCAGCGCCTCCTCAGCCGAATGCCACACCGGGATGCCGGTTTCGGTCGAGCCGAAATATTCGTTGATGACCGGTCCCCACCAATCGATCATGGCGCGCTTGATGTCGGGCGGGCAGGGCGCGGCGCCATGCACGATGAAGCGCAGCGACGACACGTCGTATCGGCTTTTGATGTCGTCCGGCAGCCGCAGCAGGCGCACGAACATCGTCGGCACCATGTGCATGTGGGTGACACGATGCCGTTTGGTCAGTTGCAGCAGGTCCTCGGGATCGAAGCGCGGTTCGAGCACGATCCTGCAGCCACTGCGGAACGCCAGCATGCCGTACGAATTCGGCGCCGAATGGTACATCGGGCCGTTCATCAGGATGACCTGATCCTCGTTCGGCTTGACGCCGTAGGCGATGCCGCCGACGCGCGCGGAAGCCGCGACCTGCTCCGGCTTCATCGGCTTGCGGCGCACACCCTTGGGCAGGCCGGTCGTGCCCGACGTATAGAACATCGGCGCGCTGCCGATCGGGGCTTCGATGGACGGCGCATGCGAGTCACGCCATTGGTCCCAGTCGGTCACGCCGTCCGGCACCGCTGTGAGCGCTGCAGGGACGTTGAACGCTGCGGCGATTTCCGGCGGCGTCGTCACCACCAGGAGCTTGATGTGGCCGGGCAGGCCGTCCCTGATCTGCGGCAGCAGGTCGGCGTGACAGACGAGTATCTGCGCGCCGCTGTCGGCCAGGATGTAGGCGACCTCCTCGGCCTTCAGGTGCCAGTTGATCGGCACTACGGGGCTGCCCAGCGCCGCCGCCCCACCAGAGACTTCGAAGAACGCAAAATCGTTCCGCAGCATCATGCCGACGGGCACGCCGCCGCCGAGGCCGAGCGTCTTGAAGCCCGCCGCCGCCCGCGCGATGCGGGCGTGGATGTCGGAATAGCTGATCTGGCGTTCGCCGCTGATGATCGATGTCACGTTTTCTCTCCCGGGCTGAACGTCGTGCCTAGCCGTCATCCAGAATTTCGTCGAAGCCGACCCAGCTCTTGCCATCGAAGCGGCGCAGCCTCAACTGCTGGAACGGCAGGTAGTCGTCGGCACCGGTCGATACGGTGATGCCGGGCAGCAGCAGCGGCAGCGGCACCTCGCGCAGCGCTGCTGCCTGTTTCATAACGTTCTCGCGGCTGAGGTCGTCCTTGCATGCGGTCAGAACCTTCACCATGAGGTTTGCATAATGATAGCCGGCAGCGTAGTTCGAATTGCTCAGATCCGCATTCGGCAAGTACTGCTTCATGAAGGCGAGATAGTCCTTCACGCCGGCATCGGCGGCCCATTGCGCATCCAGCGTGTCCTTCTGGTTGCTGGACGAGATCAGGCCGACGGCGTTCTCCAGGCCGGCCGGTTCCAGGAACGAGATCGATGACGCCGAGGTCGGCACGAAGAACTGGTCCGGCTTCCAGTTGATCTCGGCAACCCCCTTGATCATCTGCGAGGTGAACTTGCCGAGCACGACGCCGAACATCACGTTGGCGCCGGAAGCCTTCAGCGTCGCAAGCTGCGAACTGATGGTCGGTGCGCTGGTCTCGTAGGTTGCTTCCGATACGATCATGGTGGCGGCCTTGTCGCCGAGGCCGCGCTTGAAGCCGGCGACGTAATCGCGGCCGAAATCGTCGTTCTGGGAGAGGATGGCGATTTTGGCGTCAGGCTTGGTGCGCAGGATATGCTTGGCATAGATGACGCCTTCGGACTGGTAGGTCGCCATTCCCGGCATGGTCCAGCGGAAATTCTTCGGATCGGCCCATTTGGTCGCGCCGCTGAGCACGAACAACTGCGGCACCTTCTTGGTGTTGAGGTAGCGGTGCACCGCGTTGTTGGTGGCGGTCCCGAGCGAACCGAACATCAGCAGCACTTCTTCCTGTTCGACCAGCTTGCGCGTCTGCTCGACCGTCTTGGGCGGCGAGTACGCATCGTCG
>PNLC01000708.1 GCA_013822885.1 Bradyrhizobium sp. | reverse complement strand
AGTGTAGTAGCTCTGCCCGGTGCGCTGGTCGGTGGCAACGTCGGCGGAGACGCGGGTTACGACGCCGTTCAGTTCCGGCGTGGTGCGCTGGTTGAAGGCCGACAGCCGCAGCAGCGTCTTCTGGCCGACCTGCAGCTTGTCGATGTCCTGCGGATTGACCTTGGCCTCGACCGAGAGGTCGTCCGCCCTCGGCACCACCATCATGATGGCGTCGCCCGCGGTAATGACGCCGCCGACGGTATGAACGGTGGACTGCAGCACGATGCCATCCTGCGGCGCGCGGATGTCGATGCGGCGGAGTTGATCCTCGGCGGTGACCTTGCGCTCGACGAACTCGCCGATCTTGTCGGTGGTCTCGCGCAGGTCCTTGGAAACCTCGCTGACCACGTCCTTGTCGACCTGGATGATCTGCAATTCGGTCTCGGTGATCTTGCCCTTGGCTTGCGCGCGCGCAGCAATGTATTGCCCGCGCTCGCCGGTCAGGCGGGCCATGTCCCGCTCCAGCGTGGTCAGGCGCGATATCTGGATCAGGCGCTGGTCGTAGAGCTGGCGCACGCCGATCAGCTCCTTCTCCACCAGGGCGATTTCCTTTTCCTTCGCCTGTTCCTGCGCCGTCAGGCCCGTGATCTCCTCGTTGAGCTGCGACACCCGCTCGCGCAACTGCGACTTCTGCCCCGCGCGTCCGAATACCCGAACCTCGAACAGCTTGGTTTCGCTGGCGATGACGTCGCGGACTTCGGGGTCATCGGCGCGATCTGTCAGCATCGATGGAAACCTGATGGCATCGAGGCCACGCTGCTCGGCCTCCAGCCGCGCCGCGCGCGCCAGCAAGCCGTTCAGCGTCTTGACGACGATGGCAAGGTTCGCCTTGACCACGGTCTCGTCGAGACGCACCACGATGTCGCCGGCCTTGACGACGTCGCCGTCGCGCACGCGCACCTCACCGACCACGCCGCCGGTCGGGTGCTGGACTTTCTTGACGTTGGAATCGACCACCACCGAGCCCGGTGCGATCAGCGCGCCCGAAATCTGCGCTGTCGATGCCCAGCCGCCAAACCCGACGACGAGCACCAGCATCAGTGCGAGGCCCGCAATCAGATGCGATCTTATCGAGCGCCGTGCGCTGTTTGCTTCGCCGGTCATGATTTCGCGGCTCCTGCGTCGGATACGATCTTGATCGGCGGCGGCGCCGGAACGCGCTGCAGCACCTGGCCGAGCACGGTCTCCTTCGGCCCGAACGCCTGCATCCGGCCGTCCTTCAATACCAATACCTGGTCGACCGCCTCGATCCCGATCGGCCGGTGCGCCACCACGATCACGATGGCGCCGCGCTCGCGCGCAGCTCGCACCGCACGGGTCAGCGCCTCGTCGCCCTCGCTGTCGAGATTGGAATTCGGCTCATCGAGCACGATCAGGAAGGGATTGCCGTAGAGCGCGCGCGCAAGCGCCACGCGCTGCGCCTGCCCGGCCGACAGCGCCGTTCCCTGCTCGCCGATCTGGGTGTCGTAGCCCTCGCGCATTTTTATGATCATGTCATGCACGCCGGCTTCCTTGGCAGCGGCGATGATCGCATCGGATTTGGCTTCCGGATCGAACCGGCAGATGTTCTGCGCCACCGTGCCGGCGAACAGTTCGACGTCTTGCGGCAGGTAGCCGATATGACGGCCGATCACGTCCGACGACCACTGGTCGAGCGCCGCGCCGTCGAGCCGCACCTTGCCGCGGAACGGCGTCCAAACGCCGACCAGCGCCCGCACCAGCGACGACTTGCCCGAACCGCTTGGGCCGATGACGCCGACGCCAGTGCCGGCCTCGACGGTGAAGGTCACGTCCTGCACGACCACCCGCTGCTCGCCGGGCGGCACGATGCTGACAGCCTCGACCGACAGCCGCGTCGAGGGAGTCTGCAACAGCGTCTGCGTACTCGCCGGCGGCATCTGCCCCAGAAGCTTGTTGAGGCGATGCCAGCTCTGGCGCGCGGCGACGAAGCCCTTCCAGTGTGCGATGGCGAGATCGACCGGCGCGAGCGCCCGCGCGCTGAGGATCGAGCCCGCGATGATGATGCCGGCGGAGGCTTCCTGGTGGATCACCAGATAGGCACCAACCGCGAGCACCGCCGATTGCAGCATCATGCGCAGAACCTTGGCGACGGCACCGAGACCACCGGCGACGTCGCTGGCGCGCTGATTGCCCGCCAGGTAGACTTCGTTGGCCTCGCTCCAGCGCCTGGTCAGGCGTCCGGACATGCCCATCGCGACCAGCACTTCGGCGTTGCGCCGGCTGGTGGCGG
>PNLC01000707.1 GCA_013822885.1 Bradyrhizobium sp. | reverse complement strand
CGAAGGGAATGCCGGGAATGTCGTAGATCGGTTTTTCCGGATAGAGCTCGGCGCACTGGCCGCCGATCTTGTCGAGGATGTCGACCACATGCGCCTTCATGTCGAGGAGGCCCAGTTCGAAAACGGCGAACAGTCCGCACGGGCCTGCGCCAATGATCAGCACATCGGTTTTGATCGCTTCGCTCATGTCAGCTTCTTTTCGGTTGAACCTGGTGGGAAGGCCGAAACTGTCTAGCCAACACGGGACTAACAGGAAAGCCATAATATGGCGCCCGTGGCCGCAGCAATCCCTTGCCGCGGCTCAACAAGTGGGCTGTAAGGGACCGAGGTTTTCGGAGATTTGCCTGTGAATGCCCCCTTGCGTTCCGACGCCACCCCCCGTCTGGAAGATTTTCCCTATCGCCTGTCGGACAATGTGAGGTTTGCCGACCTCGACCCGAACCAGCACGTCAACAACGCGGTGTATGCGACCTATTTCGAGACCGGCCGCGTCACGCTGATGAAGGACCGCAGCTACGGGCTGATGCCGGATGGCGTCGCCTGGATCATGGTGCGGCTCGACATCCATTTCCGCGCCGAACTGCGCTGGCCTGGCACGATCGAAATGGGGCTTGGCGTCGTCAAGTTCGGCCGGACGTCAGTGACCTTCGATCAGGTCGTGTTCTCCGAAGGCAAATGCGTGGCATCGGCGCAATCGGTATCGGTGCTGCTCGACGAGGCCACCCGCAAGCCGACGCCGCTGACGCCGGAGATCCTGGCAAACTTGCAGCGCTGGATTCGCCGCGGTGTAAATCCGAACTGCGAGTCAGAGACCTCAGGCCTGCCGCTCGGGCGTCGACACCGTAAGGCCGTCGAGGTCGTCGGTCACCTTGATCTGGCATGACAGACGCGAGTTCGGCCGCACGTCGAAACCGAAATCCAGCATGTCCTCTTCCATCGGCGTGGGAGCGCCGACCTTTTCGCGCCAGGCTTCGTCGACATAGACATGGCAGGTCGCGCACGCGCAGGCGCCGCCGCATTCGGCTTCGATGCCCGGAATGGCGTTACGGATCGCGGCTTCCATCACGGTCGCGCCGTTTTCGACTTCGATCGTTCGTTTTTCGCCGGAATGGTCGACAAAGTGAATTTTGGCCATGGTCGCTCGTGCTGCCGGAAGACGAAAATGAGGCTACTGGCAGTCCTATAACGGGTCGATCCGCGCAGCGCCAGCGGTCGGGAAGAAAACCTTGAGGTGGCATTTTCCCGGCGGTTTGCCGGTATCGGAGGCGTTCCGCTCAGGAACGGCGCAGGACCGCCTCGATCGCCGCCTGCGTCAGTGAAACCGCATCGCCCAGTTCGGCGAGCGAGGACCCCGCGTCGGAGCCGCTGCCTATGACCGCCTCCAGCCGGCTTGCGGCCTCCGCCACGGCAAAGGCGCCGATGGCGCGGGCGGAGCCCTTCAGCGTATGCGCCAGCGCTGCGGCGTCGGAGGGCATGGCGGCAAGGGTAGAGACGAGCCGGGCCGCCTGGGCCGAGAACATCGCCAGCACCTCCTGCTCAAGGCCGGCATCGCCGAGCGTCATGCGCTGAAGGTGTTCGAAATCGATCGGACCATCGTCGGGGACGAGCGGCGGCGATGGCATCCATTCAATCCGTTCGAGATGTGGCGTCATGACGGAACCCGGATCGCCCTGCCGCAATCATTTCCGCAGGGATCGATAGGGCGAGCCAACACGAGATTAGTTAACGGAACGTTCTCAGACTCCGCCCCGGCCTTGTCCTGTTTTGGCCCATATACCGCCGTTATCCACACCCCTACGAAAAATCTGTGTATCCGTAAGGCCTTATGCAACAAAGCTATTAACGATGATTAAGGATGATTAAGAATGTCTTAACCGTGGCCATTTCATTCGCATCGCTCACCCAATAGGATGTTTGCGGATGTTGCGGACGAGCGGCCGGCGGGCGTGCTCGCGTCCGTGGGGGGTTATGGTCCGGTTTTGAGCTTGCGGGGGCACCTTTTTGCAAGAACGACCGGATGCGTAAAGGTTAAGAGGGCTCGGACTGCACATGGCGAACAATCCGAAGAAGGTTAAGGATCCCACAGAAGTCGCGCTTTCGGCCATTCAGGAGGCGCTGAACATCGGCGATGCGGGCGCCGATGGCAGCCGAAATTCGCTCGGCGGCGAACTCGCGCCTCCCGGTCCGTCATCATCGCCGTCCTATTCCGATCTGTCTTTTGACGCGCGTGACACGCGCGCGAACGCGGAGCGGCCGGTGTTCGAGCCGATCGAGGAGCCGCGCGCGCCACGT
>PNLC01000706.1 GCA_013822885.1 Bradyrhizobium sp. | reverse complement strand
TTGCGCACCTCGTCGGGCAGCGCCCAGATCCGGTGCATCATGGTGGGCACGAAATTGACCCACTGCACCCGGTTGGCCTCGATCAGGCGCAAGCATTCCTCGGCGTCGAACTTGACCAGGCCGGTGACGCGTCCACCGTGGAACAGCGCGGTGTGCGAAACGATGAAGGGAGCGTTGTGGTAGAGCGGGCCCGGGTTAAGCAGGGAAGAGCCGAGCGGCATGCCGAGCGCCGCGGGTCCTGCGGTATCGATCACGGCAGGCCGGTGATCGAGGATCACTTTGGGTCGCCCGGTCGAGCCGCCGGAGGTCATGGCCTTCCAGTAGCGCGAAACAGGATTGGTCACCGGTTCGTCCGACATGCCCTCGGGGACGAAATCGGGGGGCAGCGAATTCGGCGCATTCCAGTCGGGCTGGCCACCGACCACTAGCGACGGTTTGAGAATGTCGAGCACGGCTGCCGCTTCGCCGCGTGGCAGCCGCCATGTCAGCGATGTCGGTGTCGCGCCGCATTTCCACACCGCAAACGTGGTTTCGAAAAACAAATTGCTGTTGGGCAGCCCGATGGCGACGAAATCGCCGGGCTTGACGCCCTTGGCGGCAAAGGCCCGCGCGCGGCGGTTGGCGTTGCGCTCGAGCTGTGCCCAGGTGATGGCCTCGGCGCCATGGCTGACTGCGATCGTGTCGGCGGGCTTGCGCTCGGCATACCAGCGCGGCACGTCGGCAATGGGAATGAGCATGGAGGCGTTTCCGATGATGAGCGTCTTGATGCCGCTCTTGTGGTTCTGTCGAGGCAGGAGCCTCGCAACTATCGTGACAGAATTGGGAGGTGGAGTGAAGAGCAGCCTACCGGCGCACCGATGCGGAGCTGGAGGGCATCGTGCGCCAGCCGAAACCTACACGTGGAGGTCGACAAGGATCAACGAGGCGCTGGTCGCCGATCCCGCCACCGGGACCCACATCGGCACGAGGAATGCGCCCGATGGGGGCGTTGCTTCCATGGCTTTGATGCGTATGAGAGCCAGATTTACGAAGGCAAAGATTCCAAGCGTCAGTCGCGACGTCCATTCGGCCAGTCCCGTCAAGGGAACGCCGAGAGCCAGTATCAGGATGGCCGCAACCCCAAAGGTGGTCGCGACAACCGGAGCGCCGCTCCTGCGATTGACCTTCGCGAGGAAGGAAGGAAGATTTCCCTGATCGGCGAGCCCATAGAGCACGCGTCCGATCATGATCATATGGACGATGATTCCGTTCACGGTCGCGACGATTGCGATGGCGCTCAACACCTGCAGAGGAAGTCCGGTCAGACGCTGAAAGACCAGCGCCAGAGGGGCCGGCGATTTCGCCAGTTCCGCCGGCGGCACGGCGGTAACCGCGATCCAGGCCACCAGGGCATAGAGAACCGCAGTGACCGCGAGCGTGATGAAGAGAGCCCAGGGCAACGTGCGTCGCGGATTCTTCATCTCCTCGGAAATGTTCACGAGATGCTCGAAGCCGATGAACGCGAATACCGCGAGCAGGGTGGTCTGCGCGACGCCGGTCCAGGCCGTCAGATCGCCGACGGCAGGCAACAGCTCCGGCAATCGCGAGATCAGGGGGCCGCTGTCGAAGAGGGCTGCCGCGACGATGAGCAGCAGTCCGCCGATTTCGATCACCGTCATCAATCCCGCAAAGCTGATTGACTGCACGGCAGAGAGGCACGCGATGGCGCCCATCGTGACCACGACGGCTGCGATGATGTAGGATGCCTGAAGCGGAATGAATACGCCGAGGTATCCGGCGCTCCCCACGCTGATGGTCGCGCCGGAAATGGCGGCAGCTCCCACGACGAGCAATCCCACCGCGCCGCTGAGCCATTTCCGATGGAATGCCGCCTGGACGTAAGCCGCCTCGCTCGCCGCGACCGGCATTCTGGTGCCCAGCTCGGCAAACGACGCCCCGGTCAACCCCATCACGATGGCAGCGGCAACAAACGCCAACGGCGCGTGCATGCCGCTCCGTCCGGCCGCCGCCCCCACCAGCACGTAGATTCCGGCGCCGATCGTCACGCCGAGCCCATAGAGCACCGCGTGCGTCAGCGTAAGCGATCTAATCAAGTGTGGAGAATTGGACCCTGTCGTCTCAGGAGAAGATCTCTGAGAGTCTGCATCGGTTCTCGCGTCTTGCATGGTCGCCCGCCAGTGCGAGAACAAATTGAAGCGGTGGTTCGAGAGAACCTACGGACGGAGCTTATTGCCGGGCGATTGGCAGCACAATCGCGTCCGCACCTACGGATCGAGCTCGGTGTCCCAGTAAAG
>PNLC01000705.1 GCA_013822885.1 Bradyrhizobium sp. | reverse complement strand
GCGGGTCCGCCGCATCCTCGAAGAACTGCGCCGCCGCCTCGCCGACCCGGCCCGCCCGCAGATCGAGCTCGACTACATCGAGCGGCTGCTGAAGGATTATTAGGCGTCAGCTTTCCGGACTGTCTTCAGGCAAACTGTCATCACCCGCGAAGGCGGGTTCCAGAGACATCAGTAGTTGAATCGAAGGGCCGCGGCGTACTGGGTCCTCCGCCTCCGCGGGGGGACGACGACCGTCGATGTGGCTCACCCGTTCTTCCTCGCCGCCAGCGCATCCGCCACCGCCGTGCGGATATCAGCGACCGCGAACGGCTTGGTCACCACGTCGTGCACGATGGCGCTGAGGCCAGAGGCGCGTTCGCGCTGGGCGGCGAAGCCGGTCATCAGCAGGATCTTCAGGTCCGGAAAGTCGCGCGCCGCCGCCAGCGCCAGCGCGATGCCGTCCATGACAGGCATCTGGATGTCGGTCAGCAGCAGGTCGAAGGCACCGCGTTCGCGGGTCAGTATTTCGAGCGCTTCGGCGCCGTCCTCGGCGGTGACGGTTTCATGCCCGTCCATGGCGATCGCGCGCGCCACCAGCGAGCGCATCGATTCTTCGTCGTCGGCTATCAGCACGCGTGGCATCGATCTCTCGTCTTGCGGACGGCACGGCGCTCGTTCAGGCTTGGCCGCCGGCCAGATCCCGCTTGTTGAAGAACCGTACGTCGATATTGCGGCCTTCGGGCGGCGGCGAGGCCAGCCGCGACTTGAAATAGGCGCGCTCGCCGGGCTTCAGCGCCGGCTGCTCCAGCACCGCGTTCCAGGCATAGATCTCCGCGCCCTGGGCGTCCCGCACCGAGAAGCGCAGCCGCGGCAATTCGACCGGGTGTCTGGTCTGGCCGACGATCGCGCCCTCGATCACCAGCACCGGCTTGCCGTCCACGGTTTCATGGGTGACCTTGATGTCCTTGAAGGCCAGCCCGCGCAGGTTCACATCGAGGCCAACCATCCTGTAGAACGTCGCGGTCTGCGGCAACAGGCGGACGATGTCGGTGCGCCAGAGCATCAGCGCCAGAATCAAGGCTCCCATTCCGGCGCAGGCGGTGGGCAGGCCGACCACGGGCATGAACGGTATGCGAGGCAGGGTGGGCAATCTGAAAAGACGGGCGAGCCGCTGGCGATGGCTCGTGAGCCGGGTGTCATGGTCCCCGGCATCCCGGTCGGCAGCCGTCGGCCAGTCGCTGTCGTCGTCCCGGGAAGATTTTTCGCCGCCCTCGGCCGGCCAGTCGGCCGAAATCGAGGGGCTGTCGACGACGGGGGCATCCTGTCCCTCGCTCTCGCCGGACATCGCTTCCCAT
Source organism: Bradyrhizobium sp. (assembly GCA_013822885.1). GTDB lineage: Bacteria > Pseudomonadota > Alphaproteobacteria > Rhizobiales > Xanthobacteraceae > Bradyrhizobium. The sequence continues at coordinate 964 of PNLC01000705.1, read as the reverse complement.
TCCGCCGCGGCGTCGTTGCCGGCGGACGAACTCGCTTCCGCCATGGCCGGCATGGCGGCGGCCATTTCGACGATGTCCTCCGGACGGGCCAGCCAGGTTTCCTTGCAACGGGAACAGCGAACCGTACGCCCGGCCTCGCCCAAGGCGGCCGGATTGATGGCGTAAGATGTTGTACAATGGGGGCAAACGATGTGCATGGAGCCCAATTCCACAGTGACTTTGTCCGGATGCTACAGAGTGACCGTTAACGAACCGGAAACCATAACGGCTGCAAAACCGTTTTGTCCGGTTGGAACCCAAACCAGCGTGCTGCGCGCCGTTGGTTCGGGTCTGGCCTCAGGCGGAGGCCCGGGTTCAGATTCAAGCCCGGGGTTTCCGGCCACGGCTCATGTCGAGCGGAGCTGACCTTGGTTCGGTTCGAAAATGTCGGTTTGCGGTACGGGCTTGGCCCGGAGATTTTGCGCGACCTGACTTTCCTCATCCCGGCGCATTCCTTCCAGTTTCTCACCGGCCCCTCGGGCGCCGGCAAGACCTCGCTGCTGCGGCTGTTGTTCCTGTCAATTCGGCCGACCCGCGGCCTCGTCAACCTGTTCGGCCAGGACGTCTCGCTGCTCGGCAAGGATCAGGTGGCGAACATGCGCCAGAAGATCGGCATCGTGCTGCAGGATTTTCGCCTGCTCGACCACATGACGACGTATGAAAACGTGGCGCTGCCGTTCCGCGTCATGGGCCGGGAAGAATCCAGCTACCGCCGCGAGGTGATCGACCTTTTGCGATGGGTCGGCCTCGGCGAGCGGATGGATGCGCTGCCGCCGATTCTTTCCGGCGGTGAGAAGCAGCGCGCTGCGATCGCGCGCGCGGTGATCTCGCGGCCGCAATTATTGCTGGCGGACGAGCCGACCGGCAGCGTCGATCCGACGCTGGGCCGGCGGCTGCTACGGCTGTTCATCGAGTTGAACCGGTC
>PNLC01000704.1 GCA_013822885.1 Bradyrhizobium sp. | reverse complement strand
CATCACGTCATCGGCCCCCGGCACCCCCATGATGAACGTCACGCCGGCGGCAGCCAGCAGCGTCAACAGATTGTCCATGTCATCCTGGTCGGCCTCGGCGTGGTTGGTGTAGCAGACGTCGACGCCGAGCGGCAGGCCGAGCAGCTTCCCGCAAAAGTGATCCTCGAGGCCGGCGCGGATGATTTCCTTGCCGTCGTACAGATATTCCGGGCCGATGAATCCGACGACACTGTTGACGAGCAGCGGATCGAACGCGCGCGCAACGGCATAGGCCCGCGCTTCGCAGGTCTGCTGATCGACATTGTGATGGGCATTGGCCGACAGGGCCGAGCCCTGCCCGGTCTCGAAATACATCACGTTTTCGCCAACCGTGCCGCGGCGCAGCGACAGCCCCGCCTGATGCGCCTCGCGCAACAGCGCCAGGTCGACGCCGAAGCTGCGGTTGGCAGCCTCCGTGCCCGCGATCGACTGGAATACCAGATCTACCGGCGCGCCCTGCCCGATCAATCCGAGCGTGGTGGTCACATGCGTGAGCACGCAGCTCTGCGTCGGAATCTGCAATCGCGCGATGATGCCGTCGAGCAGCCGCAACAGGTCGCCGATAACAGCCGGGTCGTCGCTGGCCGGATTGATGCCGATGCAGGCATCGCCCGATCCGAGCAGAATGCCGTCGAGAATCGAGGCGGTAATGCCCCTGGCGTCGTCGAAAGGATGGTTGGGCTGCAGCCGCACGCTCATCCGGCCCTTCAGGCCGATGGTGTTGCGAAAGGCCGAGGTCACCGCGCATTTCTTGGCGACCAGGATCAGGTCCTGATTGCGCATCAGTTTGCAGACGCCTGCGGCCATTTCCGGCGTGATCCCTCGCGCGATCTTCGCCACCGTCTCCCCGGTGGCGGCGTCGGACAACAGCCAGTCGCGGAAACCACCGACTGTTAGTGACGAGATCGCCGCAAAGCTGGGTGCATCGTGGCTGTCGATGATCAGCCGGGTGACCTCGTCATCCTCGTAGGGGACGACGGTCTCATTGAGGAACTGCTTGAGCGGCACATCCGCGAGCGCCATCCTTGCCGCAATCATCTCCTGCGCGCTGTCGGACGCAATGCCAGCGAGGCGGTCGCCGGAGCGCGGGGGGGTCGCTTTCGCCAGCAGGTCGCGCAAACCATCGAAGGTGTAGGATGTGGTATCGATAATCTGGCGATAGACCATGACGGCTCCGAGCCCATCTGCGCTTCCATGGGCATGAAGACACTATCACCTTGCGCGGCTTGCGCCCGCTCCGTCGTCGGCAACCATCTTCAATTGTGCGGCCTGATCGAGACCCGTCGAGGTCGCGCAGAAATACCATATTTTCCCGCCGGACGCGCTTACCGCTCCCCTCGTAACATATTGAATAGACGTTCTATATTGCCATTAGTTGCGGGTTCAAAAAATTCCCGAATTAAGAGTTTATCCATCAAACCTGCGCACAATTTGCGCCATAGCCAACGGTCGCACCGCCGCGCTCCGGCGTGGCGCCATGGCTGAAATTGCAGAATTCCTCATCGATTTTTTGGTGGTGCCATGTCGTCGCGGTTTTCGCTCGCAGCCAAGCTGTACTCTATCTTCGCGCTGTTCGCGGTGCTGGTCGCCGTCATCACCGCCCTTTCCTACTACAACACCCGCCAAAACGCCCAACTGACGGAAGCGGTGGCGACTGCGAGCCGCGCCGCACTCAACGTCGAACGGGTGAATTCGCTGGTGTACGCGGTCGTGATGGAATCGCGCGGCGTCTATATGTCGACGGATCCAGCCGCGGTGAAGAAGTTCGGCGACGGATTGCTCAAGTTCAACGAGCGCATCCTCGAGGTCGTGAAGAACTGGCAGGCGCTGGTTCAGGCCGACGACGCCCAGCAGTTCGCCACCTTCAAGAAGCGCATCGAACAATTCGTCGATTTCCGCAAGGAACTGGTCCGCCGAGGGGTCGAGATCAATGCCGCCGCGGGTCGTGAGTGGGGCGACAATGACGCCAACCGCGAAGTGCGCTCGGCGCTGAACAAGGACCTGGAGGCGCTCTCCAAAGTTTACGCCGATCGCAGCAGGAAACTCGCGCAGCAGACCGACACCAACCACACGATGGCCTTTGTACTGACCTGCCTTGGCATCTTCGCGCTGATGGTGGTCGTCATGGGCGTGCTGATCATCGCCCGCTCGATCGCCCGCCCGCTCTCGGTGATCACCGCGACCATCAAGCAGGTCGCCGATGGCGCCGAAGGAGTGGAAGTTCCGCACACCGGCCGCGCCGACGAGATCGGCGCGCTGGCCCGCGCGATCAA
>PNLC01000703.1 GCA_013822885.1 Bradyrhizobium sp. | reverse complement strand
CCGGCACAAAGCGCTCGTCGCCGATGAACCAGTGCACGCGCTGCCAGGGGATTTTGTCTCGAAAGGTCTCGCTGGCGAGCAATCGATAAAGCTGCTTCGGGCTCGATCCGCCGGTCAGGCAGATCGCAACGCGACCGCTGTTGGCCCCTATTCTGGCCAGCAGACGGTCAGCGGCAGTCGTGGCCATCGCCGACGGATCGGCAACGGCAATCACGCGGCGGTTGTCGTTACTCGCCATCGTCTATCCGAGTTTGCGCCAGCTTCGGCCGTCGCGGGTCAGGAGTTCGTTGGCTTCTTCCGGCCCTTCGCTGCCGGCCTTGTAGGTCTTCAGGCCCTCGGCGCCGGCTTTCTTCCAGGCATCGATGAATGGCTGCACCGCCTTCCAGCCGGCCTCGACGCTGTCGGCGCGCTGGAACAGGATGTTGTCGCCGATCATGCAGTCATAGATCAGCGTCTCGTATCCGGTCGACGGCTCCGCCTGGAAATAATCCTTGTAGCGGAACTTCATCTCGACGCCGTCGATCAGGATCGAGGGGCCGGGCACCTTGGTGTTGAACTGCAGCGCGATGCCTTCGTTCGGTGCCACGCCGATCACGAGGTAATTCTGCGCCAGTTCTTCCACCGGTGTGCAGTTGAACATCGCGAACGGCGCCTGCTTGAACTTGATCGCGACTTCGGTGCGCTTGACGCCGAGCGCCTTGCCCGTGCGCAGATAAAAGGGAACGCCGGCCCAGCGCCAATTGTCGATGATCAGCTTCAGCGCCACATAGGTCTCGGTGGTGCTGCCGGGCGCGACATCCTCGATCGCGCGGTAATCGGCGATATCCTTGTCACCGATTTTGCCGCCGAGATATTGCCCCCGCACGGAATTACGCAGCGCCTCGATCTCGCTCTGCGGCTGGATCGCGGCGAGCACGTCGGCCTTTTCCGCACGCACCGAATGCGCGTCGAACCGGATCGGCGGCTCCATCGCGACCAGCGACAGCAGTTGAAACAGATGGTTCGGCACCATGTCGCGCAGCGCGCCGGTCTGGTCGTAGAAGCTGCCGCGATGGCCGACGCCGAGTTGTTCGTCGACCGTGATCTGCACGTGATCGATGTGATTGCGGTTCCAGATCGGCTCGAACATGCCGTTGGCAAAGCGCAGTACCAGGATGTTCTGAACCGTCTCCTTGCCGAGATAATGATCGATCCGGTAGATCTCGTGCTCGTCGACGAGCTTGAGCAACTCGCCGTTCAGCGCCTTGGCCGATGCCAGATCGGTGCCGAACGGCTTTTCGACCACCAGCCGCCGCCACGCGCCGTTTTCGGCCAGCATGCCGGTGCGTCCGAGTTCGCGGCTGATCGGCAGGAACGCATTCGGCGGCGTCGCGAGGTAGAACAGGCGATTGCCGCCGGTTCCCCGCGCTGCTTCCAGTTCAGTAAGCTGCTTGCTCATGGCGTCGAACGAGGCCGGATCTTTCGGATCGGCTTCGATGCAGGTGACGCATGACAGCAGGCGCTGCGCGATCGCATCATCCACCGGCCGGGTCGCGAACTCGCGCAATCCCTTCATCAGGCTGTCGCGCAGCCTGTCGCTGGTGAGACCTTTGCGGGCGATGCCGACCAGGCAGAACTTTTCCGGCAGCAGGTCGCTCGCGGCGAGGTTATAGAGGGCAGGGACGACCAGGCGATGCGCGAGGTCGCCGGTCACGCCGAAGATGACGAAAGAACAGGGATCGGGCCTTTTCCGTGCTACCTGACCGACCGCCATGAGCATTCAAGCCTTCGAACCGGGTTTCTTCGGCGGCTCCTTGTGGCCGCCGAAACCGGCCCGCATCGCGGACAGGATCTTCTCTGCAAAGGTGTGGTCCTTGCGCGAGCGGAAGCGGGCGTAGAGCGCGGCCGTCAACACTTCCGCCGGAACGGCCTCGTCGATCGCGGCGTTCACGGTCCAGCGGCCTTCGCCGGAATCCTCCACGAAGCCCGAGTAATTATCCAGCGTCTGGTTCTCGGCGAGCGCGGATGCCGTGAGGTCGAGCAGCCAGGACGGGATCACGCTGCCACGCCGCCACACCTCGGCGATATCGGCGATGTTCATGTCGAAGCGATGCTCCGGCGGCAGCGCATCGATATTGGCATTCCTGAGAATATCGAACCCTTCGGCATAGGCCTGCATCAGGCCGTATTCGATGCCGTTGTGGATCATCTTGACGAAGTGCCCGGCGCCGGATGGGCCTGCGTGGATGTAGCCCTGCTCGATGCGCGGGTCGCGGCCGTCGCGTCCGGGCGTGAGCGGGATGTCGCCGATGCCCGGCGCCAGGGTCTTGAAGATCGGGTCGAGCCGGTC
>PNLC01000702.1 GCA_013822885.1 Bradyrhizobium sp. | reverse complement strand
GTACGCCCAGCGCGTGCAGGACGTACTGCTGGTGTCGTCATTCGCCATGTGGGCGATGGTGCTCGGCTTCGCGCCGGTGCTGACATATCGCTTTCTTGTCAGCTGACGGCTAGGCATTCTGGTTATCCCTCTCACCGTCGAGGCGAGAGGGAGTTCTGCTGATGCTACGCGCGCTGCAGCAATGGCGGCCTGCGCCGTTCGAATTCCGCATCGAGACGTGCCGCCAACTTCGCGCTCACCTCCACCATCGGCAGGCGAACCTCCGCGCTGTCGATCAATCCACAGCGCGCCAGCCAGTACTTGGCGGGCGCCGGGCTTGGCTCGGCGAACAGCAGTTGCGTCAGTTCGGAAACGCCATGCCAGCACGCCAGTGCGCCGTCGCGGTCACCCTGCTTGTGCAGCGCGTAGACCGATGCGAATGCTTCGGTCTCCAGATGGGCCGACAGCAGGATGGCGCCGTCGGCGCCGTCGGTTAGCGCCTCGTGATAATGCGCGTCCTCGCCGGTCAGCACACGAAAGCCCGATGGCTTGCGGCTGATGAAATCGATCGACTGCGCGCGGTCGGCGCTGCAATCCTTGATGCCGACGATGTTCGGATGTTCGGCGAGTTGCAGCAGCGTCTCGTTGGTGAGGTTGACCGCGGTCCGGTACGGGATGTTGTAGAGCACGAGCGGCCATGAGGCGTGACCGGCGAGCGCCTCGAAATGCCGGACCAGGCCGCGCTGCGAGGGCCGCGTGTAATAGGGGCTCGCGATCAGATAGCCGTCGATCGGCCAAGCCGCGGTCTCATCGAGCACATCCAGCATCTTCCCGGTCGCGGCGCCCGACAGCCCGAGACAGAGCGGCATATAACGCTGGCTGGCGGATAGTTCCGTGCGCACCGTCGTGACCAGTTGTTCCAGTTCGGCCGCGCCAAGCGCCATGCCTTCACCCGACGTCGCCGCGAGGATCAGGCCGTCGACCGGGCCGCTGGCATAGTGCCTGACAAGCCGTCGCAGGCTCGTCTCGTCGAGGGCGCCGTCGCGAAACGGCGTGACAAGGGGCAGCCACAGGCCCTTCAACTGGCTTTGCAGATCGGTCGTGGTCAGGTTAGTCGTCGTCGGATTTGTCGTCGGTCGGTCAGTCATTGTTCCATCTCCTCTGGGGCCAAGAGCCGGAGACGGGACAATAAAAAACCCCGTCCAGACGGCGGGGTTTCGGGATCGTGGTTAGCGGCAGATTTATCGCGCGCGTCGATCTCGGGTCCCCGGATAGGGACCTTTTTTCGACGACAGTGCTGCGCACGAATTCGTGATCATTCGCAGATGATGCTGGCGAGGCGCTTGAATGTCAATCCGCACAAGCGCGCCAAGCCGCCACCTCACGCAGACGCAAAAAAAAGCCGGGCTCGAACGAGCCCGGCTTAAGGCATTGGCCACGTGAGGCCGACACAATCACCTTCCAAGAGGGATTACTGAACTGCCGCGCCACTGGAGGAGGGGGACATATGCGCGACGCGACCGATCAGCGTGGAGATACTATGATCCCCATCAGCCCTTCGCAGCAAGCGGTGGAGCCGCATGTCTGACATGCGGAGAGCGAGGCCTTTATAAAAACTACTAATTTCGAAGCGATTTCGCGAAGCGTCAGCCGCTTCTAGGAAGGCCAGCGCTGCGCCTTGCTGACCACGAAATCGCGGAACACTTGCACGCGGGCGACCGTCTTCAACTCTTCGGGATAGACGAAATAAGTGTCGATCGCGATCGAGTCGGTTTCGCCGAACAACTGCACCAGCCGGCTGTTTTCCTCGACCAGGTAGTCGGGCAGGGCGGCGATGCCGAGCCCCTGCTGACAGGCGCGGACTAGCCCCAGGATGTTGTTGACCTTGAAAAAGGCTTCGCGCGGACCCGAGCCGTTGCGGCCGGCGTCGATCAGCCAGGCGCGGTTCTGCAGATGCACCGGAACCTGCGCGTCGCCGAGCATGATGATGCGATGCGAATCGAGGTCGTCGAGCGTGCGCGGCGTGCCGAAGCGCTTGATATATTCCGGCGAGCAGTAGGCATGGAAGCCGATCGAGAACAGCTTGCGCTGGATCAGGTCGGGCTGCGTCGGCTTGCGGGTTCGGATCGCGACGTCGGCCTCGCGCATCGACAGATCGAGATCCTCGTCGGTGACGATCAGCGAGATGCGGATGTCCGGATAGAGCGCGGTGAATTCGTCAAGCCGCGGGATCAGCCAGTTGATGCCGAGCGCCGGCGGCGTGGTGATCTTGAGATCGCCGCTCGGCCGCTCGCGGCTGTCGGTGAGCTTGGCGCGCGCCGCCTGCAACTGCATGAACACGTCATGCGCGGTGCG
>PNLC01000701.1 GCA_013822885.1 Bradyrhizobium sp. | reverse complement strand
AACTCGTTCGACACGTCAAAAAGGGCTTGCCAATAGGGGCCGTCCACATATGACGTGGAGAGTTCTGAGTTAATCACGACGGGCCAAACATCCGCATTCTCGCGGCGCGAAGCGTCCGAGGTTTGCCTAAACCTTGCCCCCCTCGAAATTCGAGGGCGCAGGGAAGACCGGGTGCACGCTGCACCCGCGGTCTCGTGTGCAGTCGCCGCGCAAGGCGCGAGCCTTTGCGCGACTTGACGCCAGCACCGCGGCGTCAGGACCACACGATTTCGCCGTACGCATCCTGCGCGCTCGTCTTTTGCGCAATCTGCGTCCACCGCATCCCACCGCGCGTTCGTGACGATCGCGAGCGCCCCTCTCGTCGGGTGAGACGGGCGGAATTAAATCACTGATTTGCCCGACGGCACGAGCGGAATATTTTTCGCGAGAAGGGTGGACAGGATTCTGTTGATCTGCCCGTCGGGTTGATTTGTCGCAGCGAACAAGCACATTCGTCATTGCCAGCGAAGCGAAGCACTTGAGAACGACGCGGCGCGACAACGAAGCGACCGGAAAACCCGTCGTCCGCGTGGCCGTTTTCGCGGGGTTTACGTCATTTCGAACCGGGCGCGACCACGGTAGACTCGATTCAAATCGAACATCATCGAGCGAGTTGTCATGAATTCACGACGCCTGTTGTGGAGCGCTCTCTGCGCAATTGCACTTTTCATCGCGGTCGGCGGCGGCTGGATTCTGTCGCTGCCCCGGACAACTTCGGTGGCCGCGCCATCGCGGATCGCGCAGCAGAAGACCGACGCCACGATCGCGGCGCTGAAACCACCGAAGCGGCAGCGCCCGCTGATTGCCATCATCGGGATCAACGACGCCACCGAGACCACGGATTACCTGATGCCCTATGGCATCCTCAAGCGGGCCGAAATCGCCGATGTCGTGACGCTCGCAACGGCGGCCGGGCCGATGACGCTGTATCCGGCGCTCAAGGTCGAGCCGCAGGCGACGACCGCGGAGTTCGATGCGCAGCATCCCGACGGTGCGGACTATGTCATCGTGCCCGCCATGAGCCGCGACGACGATCCGGCGGCGCTGCAATGGATCAGGGCCCAGTCGGCCAGGGGTGCGATCGTCATCGGGGTTTGCGCCGGCGCCAAGGTCGTCGGCGACGCCGGGCTGCTGCATGACAAGCGGGCGACGACGCACTGGTATTCGATCAAGGAGTTGCGCACGGATCATCCCACGGTCCGCTACGTCGAAGACCGCCGTTTTGTGGCCGACAACGGCGTCGCGACGACGACCGGAATCACGGCGTCGATGCCGATGTCGCTCACGCTGATCGAGGCGATCGCCGGCCGCGACAAGGCCGCGGCCATCGCCCGCGAGATCGGCCTTCCGAATTGGGATGCGCGGCACGAGAGCGACGAGTTCAAGTTCACGCGTCCGTTTGCGTTGACGGCGATCGCCAACACCGCCGCGTTCTGGAACCGCGAGCAGCTTGGCATCGAATTGAAGGGAGGCGTCGACGAAGTGTCGCTGGCACTGGTCGCCGACGCATGGTCACGGACCTATCGCTCACGCGCGGTGACGTTTGCCGCCACGGCCGATGCGCACCAGAGCCGCAACGGCATCCGCATTCTTCCCGATCAGGTCGCCGCGGGCTGGCCTGCGGCGCGGTTGCTGCCGGCGATCGGAGGCGCAAAACCTGCAGACGTCCTGGATAACACCCTTGGCAGCATTGCAGCCCGCTACGGAACGGGCACGGCCGACTTCGTCGCCATGCAACTCGAATATCCGACGCATCGGGTGCCGCACTGAGGCGCAGCGCTCGCCGCCTAATCATCTCCAAGGTTCGACGATGATCTTGGTGTGCGCCTCCGGATTGGCGAGATCGGCAAACGCCTTCGCCACGCCCTCGATGCCGACGCTGGCGGTCACCATCGAGGCCGCATCGACCTGTCCTTCCGCGATCAGGCGGAGCGAGTATGCAAATTCCTCCGGCGTGTAGCCGAGCACATATTGAACGTTGAGTTCCTTCAGAATGCCGAGCATCGGCTCGGTGCGGTCGGTTTCCATGCAGACGCCGACCACGACGATACGGGCATCGCGCGGCGCGCCCTCGAACAATTGCTGGATCACTCCGGGGACGCCGACGCATTCGAAGATCAGCGCAGGTTTCAGCGCCGGCAACAACGCCTGCAGCGGCGGCCGCGCGGCTTTCTCTTCCGGCGACATCTGGGCATGCTCGGCCCAGGTCGCGTAGGGCTGCGAGCGCGCGGGATCGACGACGATGTCGGCGCCGAGCTTTTCGGCCAGCGCGCGCCGCGCCGGGGAATAGTCCGCC
>PNLC01000700.1 GCA_013822885.1 Bradyrhizobium sp. | reverse complement strand
CCGACTATCTCAACTCCGGCTGGATGGAAGGCGTCGACAAGGCTTCGACCGAAGACCTCACCATCAACGGTTTCCCGGTGGCCGCGGCGTCCGCGAACGGCGACCAGTGGCAGTTCAAGGTCTACGCGCTGCGCTTCGGCACCGACGTCTACCGCTTCATCTTCGCCTCCAAGCAGCGCACCACCGAAAGCGAGCGCAATGCGCGCGAAACCGTGAACTCGTTTCGCCGTCTGACACTGGAAGAAATCCAGGCCGCGCGTCCCTTGCGCATCAAGGTCATCACCGTGCAGCCCGGCGACACCGTGGAGTCGCTCTCCCACCGCATGGCCAGCATCGATCGCCCCGCCGAGCGTTTTCGCATCCTCAACGGCCTCGACCAGCACGCCCAGGTCAAGCCGAGGGACCGCGTAAAGATCGTGGTGGATTGAGGCTGTCTGCATCCGTCATTGCGAGCGAAGCGAAGCAATCCATCTCGCCACAGAAAGAATGGATTGCTTCGTCGCTATCGCTCCTCGCAATGACGGCGGAGGAAATGACCTGCTATTGTCGCAGCCCGTTTGGGAGGATGAAGAGATAGAGATCGCCCCTCATTTCCCCTTCGCACCCAGCGCAATGGGAACCGCGTCGAGCAGTTTGCGGGACTTGACCATGGCGTCCGTCGTGGCCCTGAATTTCCTGAAATGCGGCGTTTCCAGATGCGTCTTGTACGCATCATCGCTGGTGTAGACCTCAAAGACCCTGATGCGGGCGGGATCATCCTTTTCCGACACGGCGTAAAGAACCAGAACTCCGGGTTCGACGCGAACGGATGTTTCAACGCTTTCCTTGATCGCTGATTTGAAATTCTCCAGTTGGGCAGGATCGATCTCCAGTTCGGCGATGCGCACGTACTGGCCTTGCATGTACCGGTCTTGCAGGTACCGGTCTTGGGTCTCCGCGGCCGTTGCCGGCCCGCCCAGACACGACGCTAGCATCGATGCCCACAGAACCAAAAGCTGCCTGGCGTCCATGTGGCCCTCCCAAAAGGCTGTTGCGGCGGTGATCGACGTGCGCGTCGATGGCCAGTTCGTGTTTAACGGCGTGGCCTCCATGCTCAATGCCGCCCTGAATGGTTTGGGATTGGCGTACTTGCCGGAAGATCTGGTTCAGGCCGACGTCTCCGAAGGGCGCCTTGTCAAGGTCCTCTCCGACTGGTGCGCGCCGTTTTCGGGCTACCATCTCTATTACCCGAGCCGTCATCAGCGCTCACCGGCGCTTGCAGTTCTGGTAGATGCGCTGCGTTATCGTGGATGAGCTGATAGCATCTGGAGAATGAACGGAATTCCGTCATTGCGAGCGAAGCGAAGCAATCCATCGCTTCGAAGCATGAGTAGATTGCTTCGTCGCTTGCGCTCCCAGCAATGGCGGCGGAGAGAGCGATATTTCCTCTCGTTTACCGACGGCGTTTCTTCCCCTTAAGCCCAACTCAGGTAACCCGCATTGGGTGGAGGAAAGGGAAGTGACGCCGAACGATCGTCCAAACAAAAAGCCCGGCGTTTCAGCCGGGCTTTGATCTCACTCCGTCGAACCCTTTCAGGCGGCTTCGTCCGCCACGGTGGATTCATCGCCATCGGCTTCGACATCGGCCTCGTCGGCTTCACCGTCGGCCCCGGCGGTTTCCGTCTTGGCGCCGCGGCGCGGGCTCTTGGAGAGCTGGCTCTCGATTTCCTTCACCGCTTCGGTCTCCGTCGAATGCTGGACGACGGCGATTTCGCGCGACAGGCGATCGAGCGCGGCTTCATAGAGCTGGCGTTCTGAGTAGGACTGCTCGGGCTGCGATTCCGAACGGTAGAGATCGCGGACCACTTCGGCGATCGCGACGATGTCGCCCGAATTGATCTTGGCTTCGTATTCCTGCGCCCGGCGCGACCACATCGTGCGCTTGACGCGCGCGCGGCCCTTCAGAGTCTCCAGCGCCTTCTTGACCAGCGCCGGCTCGGACAACTTGCGCATGCCGACATTGGCGACCTTGGCGGTCGGCACGCGGAGCGTCATCTTGTCCTTCATGAAATTGATCACGAACAGTTCGAGCTTGGCACCCGCAATCTCCTGCTCCTCGATGGCCAGGATCTGGCCGACGCCGTGAGCGGGATAGACCACGAATTCATTGGCCTTGAAGCCCTGGCGCTGGGTCACGACCTTCTTCGGCTCTTCGATCCGCGGAGCGGCAGCCACCGGCTTGACGGCAGGCTTCGGCGCGACGGCGGCCTTGGGGGCGGCGACGGCGGTCTTGGGGGCAACCTTCGGAGGAGCGGCCTTCACAGGAGGCTTGGCGGCGACCTTCGAAGCAGTGGCCTTCGAG
>PNLC01000699.1 GCA_013822885.1 Bradyrhizobium sp. | reverse complement strand
TTCGGCGGCGAGCGCGTGAATCTCGTTCCAGAAGTCGCGCCGCGCCTTGGGATCGACGCCGGCGGTCGGCTCGTCCAGCAGCAGCAATTGCGGATTGGGCAGCGTGCAGGCGCCAAGCGCCAGCCGCTGCTTCCAGCCCCCCGAGAGCTCGCCGGCCAATTGTTCCTCGCGGCCGTTGAGGCCAATCCGTTGGATCATCTCGCGTGCCGCGCCCCGCGCGTCGCGCATGCCGTAAAGCCGCGCGACGAACTCCAGGTTCTCCCGCACCGAAAGATCCTGGTACAGGCTGAAGCGCTGCGTCATGTAGCCGACCTGGCGCTTGATCTTGTCGGCGTCGCGACGGATGTCGTAGCCGAGGCAGGTGCCCTCGCCGGCATCCGGCGTCAGCAGGCCGCACAGCATTCGGATGGTGGTGGTCTTGCCGGATCCGTTAGGCCCTAGGAAGCCGTAGATCGAACCGCGCTTCACCTGCATCGAAAGGTCACTGACGACCTTACGGCTGCCAAATGACTTCGAGAGGCCCTCGACATTGATCGCGATGTCGGGCGCTGATGCAGGTTCGGCGTTCATCGCTTGTCCGCCACCGGTGTCCGGGGGTGCAGAAATACGCTGATCGGCTGGCCGACGCGCAGACTGTCCGGCCGGTTTGGCCGCGCCTGGATCAGGTAGACCAGCTTGTTGCGCTCATCGAGGCTGTAGATGACGGGCGGGGTGTATTCGGCAGAAGTTGCGATGAAATAGATCTTCGCCGTGAGATCGCCTGCGCAATTGTCGCAGCTCACCTTCACCTCGTCGCCGATCGCAAGCTTCGGCAGTTCAGTTTCCGGCACGAAGAAGCGCAGCTTCATGTTGCCGGGTGGCATGATCGACAGTACCGGCCGCTGCGCCGGCACCATCTCGCCTTCGCGGAAATAGATCTGCTGAATGGTGCCTCCGACGGGTGCAAAGCCGCTGCGCCGCGCCAGGCGGGTCTGCGAGGTGTTGACGCGGGCTTCCGCGACACGCAACGCCGAAACGGCCGAATCGAGCGCGGCCTGCGTGCCGGAACCGGTCTTGCTGAGGGAGGCCGCGCGATCATAGGTCTGCTGCGCATTGGCCAGCGTCGCCTTGTTCTGGTTGAGGTCAGCCTGCTGCAGATCGTCATCGATCGAATAGAGCGGCGCGTCCGGCTTCACCTCGTCGCCCTCGCGCACATTGAGCCTGGTCACGCGCCCGCTTTCGTCCGGGCTGACGAAGATCATGTCTGCTTCGACCCAGCCTTGAAAACCGGGGTCCTTGCGTTCCTTGCAACCGGCGAGCGCTGTCGCCAGCGCCAACGCCGCCAGCAGCGTTATCGTACGCCACGAGGTCATGTCGTGCTCCGTTCGCCAAAAATAAGATCGAGATGCACGCGAAACATCTCGATCGCGTCCAGTGGCGCATGCCTGCTGAATAAGCTCTGCCAGATCACGGCGATCAGCGCAGGCGCCACCAATATCTGTGGAAACCGCGCGAGGTTCTTCTGCTTGATCTCACCGCGTGCGATGCCGAGTTCGATCAGCGCACGCATGCCGGCGAGCCCTCTCGTCACCACTTCGCGGTAGTAGAAATCGGCGACCGCCGGAAATCGCGGCCCCTCGGCCACGATCAGGCGTACGATGTCGCCGCGCCGCGTCGTCGCCACTTCCTTGATGAAGTTTTCCGCAAAGCCCTCGACCATGTCGCGAACCGATGCACCCGGCGGTGGCGGCGAAGAGCTGAGGCGCACCACCAGCGGCACGATGGCGGTGCGGATCAACTCCTCGAACATCGATTCCTTGTCCTTGAAGTGCAGGTAGATCGTGCCCTTGGCGACGCCGGCGCGTTTGGCGACGTCGTCGAGCCGTGTCGCCGCGAACCCGCGGGCGATGAATTCGTCCATCGCCGCCTCGATGATCGCCCCTCGCCGCTCGGCCGCGCGTTCGGCGCGGTTGGCGGTGGGCTTGGGCGAAAGACGGCGATTGGCCGGCTTCGCGGCGGACTTCCGGGGGGGCCTGGTGACTGCCATGTCAAATTATTGACTGACTGGTCAGTCATTGTCAATTTCAAGCAGCGGCCAGGCTTTCACATCAGCGTGACCCACAGCGACCGAAACTCCGCGAAGCTGGTTACGAGGAGTTTTCGCGAGCCTTCCGGATCTTTGCATCCCACGAACGCGGGGCAACACGATCCGTTACGGGCCGCAGCCCGCGCGAGCGAAGCGAAGCAGGCAAGATCGGGATTGCTTCGTCGCCCATGCTCCTCGCAATGATGTTGTGGACGGCCCCACCTGAACGGCATCAAGTGCCAAAACGTGGTCGCCGGAGCGCCACAAAGAGGGAGGCCGTCC
>PNLC01000698.1 GCA_013822885.1 Bradyrhizobium sp. | reverse complement strand
TAGCCGAGCCGCTGATTGATCAGCCGCCGCAATCTGTATTCGGGAATGCCGAGCCTGGTCGCGAGCGTGCCGATGGTGACGTTGTCGTGACGGTAGATGCGCTCGTCCGCCATCAGCCGCATCAGCGCATCGATGAGTTTCCGGTCCGCGGCGCTGGACTCGACGGGCGTCGCGTCACCCGTGCCGGCCGCGACTTGAGGTGCAACCGGAAACAGGTCG
The DNA here is from genome assembly GCA_013822885.1 of Bradyrhizobium sp. Taxonomy (GTDB): domain Bacteria; phylum Pseudomonadota; class Alphaproteobacteria; order Rhizobiales; family Xanthobacteraceae; genus Bradyrhizobium. The sequence continues at coordinate 2,143 of PNLC01000698.1, read as the reverse complement.
GCGCCATCGATGCGCATCATCGCGTAGCAGATCGCGCTTACAACACCTGCGAGAACGAACAAGTTCACCGTGTTGGCGATTGCGGCGCTGCCGCCGCCGGACATCGCGATCTGCAGCACCGCATTCAGGCCGGCATACAATGCCGCGGCGCTGACGATGAAGACGCGGACGCTGCGGCGACGTTCGACCAGATCGGACGACCAGGAGGCGATGGTCTGCGTAACGGCCAGTGCGATGAAGCCGAGCGCGATCAGGTTGATCGCGATAATGGACAGCCGCGCGCCGGATGCCGGCGCTATCCACATGCAATTGACGAAACTGAAGACGGCGACCGCCGCCCAGACCAGCGCATGCCACCAGCGCAGCTTGAAAGCCTCATCGAACAGCGCCCGCGTGAACAGCCAGAACACCACGACATTGCCGGTCGACAGCGCGACCACGGGCGCGTGCACGATAGAAACCGGCGACGTCGAACCGATCGAGTAGGTCACAGCATGCGCCGCCGACCCCAGCGCGAAAGCCGCGGCGAGCCGGCCCGCAAGCACCGTTCCGAAGCCGCGAAACAGCGACGCCGCCAGCACCAGCAGCAGCGCGACAGTGGCGCCGCGCAAGGCGATGTCGAGGGTGGATAGCAGCATCAGGCCGGCCCATTCGTGCGGACATCCGCATCGTGAACCTAATGCAGATTGCTACGCGGTTCAATTTGCGCAGGCTCCATAGCCGCGGCTGGTCACCCATAGGTCGGAGGCAAGGCCGAACAGCTCGATCTCGCCATCCTTGCTGGCCGCAGCCGTCGCCCTTGGGGAGCGATCATCGGTTTCCCGCCTCAATTTCCGCTTATGCATTTTTCCACGTGCTGCCACCGTCCTTGCGAGGAGCGCAAGCAACGAAGCAATCCATACTTGCTTCGTTGCTTGATGGATTGCTTCGCTTCGCTCCGCAATGACATCGCTGCCGCCTGTGGTCCATTCCGCAATTCCTGCTATGATCGCCGCAAACTTCAAGGAGCTTCCCTATGAGCTGGCAACCCTCCAACGATCCCGTACTCGGCGATCCCAAGACCTGCGATGCGCTCGATCTCGTCATCGTGCCGCGCACTCGCGACCTCGGCGACGGCTTTGCGGTCCGGCGCGCGCTGCCGCACGGCAAGCGGCAAATGGTCGGGCCGTTCATTTTCTTCGATCATTTCGGCCCCGTTCAGTTCATCGCCGGCAAGGGCATGGACGTACGCCCGCACCCGCATATCGGGCTTGCGACCGTCACCTACTTGTTTGACGGAAGCATCATGCACCGCGACAGCGAGGGCAACATCCAGGAGATCCAGCCCGGCGCCATGAACCTGATGACGGCCGGCCGCGGCATCGCGCATTCCGAGCGCACGCCCGACGTCCAGCGCCGCGACGGGCAGAAGATGCTGGGCCTGCAAAGCTGGATCGCGCTGCCGGCCGGCTCGGAGGAAATCGCGCCGTCGTTCCAGCACTACGCCGCCGAGAGCCTGCCGACGGTCAGGGATACCGGGTTTACCGCGCGCATCATCGCGGGCAGCGCTTTCGGCGTGAAATCGCCGGTATCGATGGTGTCGCCATGGTTCTACACGGAAGTGACGGCGCAGGCCGGCACCAGCGTGCCGCTCGACCCCGATCATGAGGAACGCGCGATCTATCTGGTCGACGGCGAGGTCGAGATTGCCAACGAGCGCCATGAAGGGCCAAGCCTGCTGATCTTCCGGCCGGGCGATCGCATCACCGTCAAGGCCGTCAAGCCGACGCGGATGATGTTCCTCGGCGGCGACGCGCTGGAAGGTCCGCGCCATATCTGGTGGAATTTCGTCTCCTCCAGCAAGGAGCGGATCGAACAGGCCAAACAGGACTGGAAAACCGGTCGTTTCGCCGCTGTCCCGCAGGAACACGAGTTCATTCCGCTGCCGGACTGAGCTATCGCTCCGCTTTGCCATTTGCGTGTTGGCGCCCGCGCCGGCACGCCTCTTCGAAAGCCTGACCGAATGAACGCGATGCTCGCCAGCGACCTGCCTTTGCCACGGATCGGCCGCGGCAAGGTGCGCGATATCTATGCCGTCGGCGACGACCGCGTGCTGCTGCTCACCACCGACCGCATCAGTGCATTCGACGTCGTGATGGCCGAG
>PNLC01000697.1 GCA_013822885.1 Bradyrhizobium sp. | reverse complement strand
CGATTCCGCCCGATCATGCCTGCGCCAGCGCAGCGGATCAATATCTGGCGGGTTGCCGCGGGCCTGCCCTGCTATTTTCGCGTAAAGGCCTCTTGGGCGTCGATCCCGTCGACCCCGGGCAAGCCGGCCGCCCGGAGCGCGGTGGCGGCCGAATCGGCGCCGTTCAGCCAGGGCAATTTCGCCTCGATTCCGCGCGTAACAGGCTCGCCCAGCACGCCGCCGAAATCCAGCGGCCAGTATCCATTTGGCACCACCTCGGCGGTGAGCCCCTTGAGGCGATAGCCTTTTCCAAGCGCGGCTTCGGCGTCGTCAGGCGCCACGGTGCGCGCGGTGCCGGGATTGGCCGGATCGGCGAAGGTCACGAGCACCGGTATCAGCGCGCCCTTTACCGGCACGACGCCGCTCAGCCGGCTCATTTCGTTGAACGACACCCGCTTGCCGGCGGCCTCGATATAGGCGCGGAGCGCCACGTAGCTCACATCCTCCAGCACGAGTTTGTTGTTGTCGACGTGAGCCAGCAGCGCGACCAGGTTCTTGCCACCGCCCAGATCGACGAAAACGGCGTCCCCGACGGTGCGGGTCTGGCCGCGGCGGCTGTAGCTGCGGTCAGGATGCACCGCGACCACGCCAGATGCCGATTTGCTGCCTTGGGGAGTCTCGACCTCGACCGCCAGGCGATATTTGTGGGCGGGACGGTTGATCCTGATCTGGTCACCGATGACCAGCGCCGCCAGCAGCGCGATCGGGCCGAACCATTTGAAAATCATCTTGATCATCGCCGCGCCCGTCACACCGGATTCATCCACCGCTTGGCACAATGGGTGCACCAGCGTCAAACCGGCGCGCGTGCCGTCTTGATCCCGGCCGCGTTTTGGCGAAAGACTGCGGGAACGATATTCTGCGAGAAGGAATCAACGTGACAGGTCCCGCTGACAATCGCCTTCAGGCCCGCAGCGATCTGGCGTGGGCGATTTCGGTCGGCGGCATCGGCGTCGTCCTGTTTATCGCGCTCTTGCTGTTCACCTGGTACTTCGCCGCGACGCTGTTTCTGATTTTTGCCGGCATGCTGCTCGGCGTGGCGCTCAACGCCATGAGCAACCTGCTCGGGCGCGTCGTCCGCCTCCCCCATGCGTTGCGGCTGACCATCGTGTGCCTGGCGGTCGCGGGGATGCTGTCGGGCATCATCTTCCTCGGCGGCACAACCATCGCCCAGCAGACCACCGTGCTGAGCAACACCCTCAAGTCGCAACTGGTCAACGTCAAGGGCTTCCTGGAGAGAAACGGTATCGATACCAGCCTGTTCGATTTCGGAAGCCTGTCGTCGCAGTCGGATACTTCCGCACCGGCCGCACCCACTGTCCCCCCGACCCACTCGCTGCCCAGCGCTGGCACGATTGCATCGAGCGGCGGCGCGATCTTCAGCCAGAGCCTGAAACTGATCCTGGGAACCGCGAGCGCGGTCGGGAACTTCTTTATCGTGCTGTTTCTGGGGATCGCGTTTGCGACCCAGCCCGCCGTCTATCGCAACGGCCTGCTGTTCATGGCGCCAGCCAGGCATCGTCCGCGCGTGGCTGTGATCATCGACCGGATCAGCGAGACGCTGGAGCGCTGGCTGATCGCCCAGATCATCACCATGGCGGCGGTGTTTTTCGTGACCTGGGTCGGCCTTGAAATCATCGGCATCCAGAGTGCGTTCATCCTGGGCATCCAGGCTGGACTTCTCGCCTTCATCCCGACGGTCGGCGCCATCCTCGGCGGATTGATCGTGGTGCTGGCCAGCCTCGCCTCCGGATGGGTCGCGGGCCTCTCCGCTTTCGTCCTGTTCCTCGGCGTGCACGCGCTGGAGAGCTACGTGCTGACACCGCTCATCCAGCGGCAGGCGCTCGATATTCCGCCTGCCACGCTGTTTGCGTTTCAGATCCTGCTTGGTGTCGTCTTCGGCGTCTGGGGGCTGGCGCTGGCGCTTCCCCTGATGGCTATCGCCAAGGTCATGATCGACCATTTCAAGGCAGAAGACGCGTCGCCCGCAGCCATGGCGGCGTGAATGTCAGCCGGCCGAGGTCAGCACCGTCTCGGTGTGCTCGACCTCGGGAGGTGCGGCAAAATACTGCCCGACCAGGCCGCGCCATGCCGTGAAGTCTTCCGAGCCGCGGAAATCCACCGTGTGGTTCTCCAGCGTTTCCCACTGCGCCATCAGCCGGTAGCGCTGCGGTTTTTCGATCGATCTGTGCAGTTCAAATCCCTTGCCGCCCTTGGCGCTCAGGAACAGCGGACGCGCCTTGGCGACGGCGGCTTCAAAATCCTTCTCGGTGCCGGGCTTGACGTCGATTTGTGCGATTTCGGTAATCATCTGGGTTACGCCT
>PNLC01000696.1 GCA_013822885.1 Bradyrhizobium sp. | reverse complement strand
CGTCGGACAGATAGCGGTCGAACAGCAGCGGGTTCTTGCCGAGCACGGTGTTGATCTGCCCGGTCTTGTCGTTGGGATAGCGCGCCTTGACGTCGGCCGGCACCAGCTCGGGCAGGGTGCCGAGCAGGTAATTGTCGAGCTGGGTTTCCTCGCGGATGATCTGCATCGCGCGGCCGCCCAGCACATAGGACGGGCGCACCACCAGCGGCAGGCCGAGATCGGCCGATACCAGCCGCGCCTGTTCGACCGAATAGGCGATGCCGTTCTTCGGCTGCTTCAGGCGCAGCTTGTCGAGCACGCGCTTGAAGCGGTCGCGGTCTTCGGCGAGGTCGATGGCGTCGGGGGAGGTGCCGAGGATCGGCACATCGGCGGCCTCGAGCGCGCGCGCCAGCTTGAGCGGGGTCTGGCCGCCGAACTGCACGATCACACCGTGCAGCGTGCCGTTCTGCCGTTCGTTGGCGATGATCTCCAGCACGTCCTCGGCGGTCAGCGGCTCGAAGTAGAGCCGGTCGGCGGTGTCGTAGTCGGTCGACACCGTCTCCGGATTACAGTTGACCATGATGGTCTCATAGCCGGCGTCCGCAAGCGCGAAGCAGGCGTGGCAGCAGCAATAGTCGAACTCGATGCCCTGGCCGATCCGGTTCGGCCCGCCGCCGAGGATGATGACCTTCTTCCTGTCCGACGGCGCGCTCTCGTCGGCGAGCACGCCTGCGAATGGCGATTCATAGGTCGAATACATGTAGGCGGTGGGGGAGGCGAATTCGGCGGCACAGGTGTCGATGCGCTTGTAGGCCGGGCGGACGCCGAGCGCGCGGCGCTTCGCCGTCACCTCGGCCTCCGACGTCTCGGACAGCACGGCAAGCCGCGCGTCCGAAAAGCCCATCGCCTTCAGCGTGCGCATGCCGAACGCGTTGGCCGGCAGGCCGCTGGCCTTGATCTTGGCTTCCATCTCGATGATGCCGCGCATCTCGCCCAGGAACCAGGGATCGATCTTGCAGGAATTGAAGATCTCGTCATCGGACCAGCCGAGCCGCATCGCCTGTGCCACCTGCAGGAGACGGTCCGGCGTCGGCGTGCCGAGTGCCGCGCGGATCGCATTCTTGTCGTCGCCGCGGCCCAGCCCCTCGATTTCGATTTCGTCGAGCCCGGTCAGCCCGGTCTCGAGCCCGCGCAGCGCCTTCTGCAGGCTCTCCTGGAAGGTGCGGCCGATCGCCATTACTTCGCCGACCGACTTCATCGACGTCGTCAGGGTGTTGGAGGCGCCCGGAAATTTTTCGAACGCAAAGCGCGGAATCTTGGTGACGACGTAGTCGATGGTCGGCTCGAACGACGCCGGCGTCGCGCCGCCGGTGATGTCGTTGGCGATTTCATCGAGCGTGTAGCCGACCGCGAGCTTGGCCGCGACCTTGGCGATCGGAAATCCGGTCGCCTTCGAGGCCAGCGCCGAGGAGCGCGACACCCGCGGGTTCATCTCGATCACCACCATGCGCCCGTCGGCGGGATTGACGCCGAACTGCACGTTGGAGCCGCCGGTCTCGACGCCGATCTCGCGCAGCACCGCCAGCGAGGCGTCGCGCATGATCTGGTATTCCTTGTCGGTCAGCGTCAGGGCCGGTGCGATGGTGATGGAATCACCGGTATGCACGCCCATCGGATCGAGGTTCTCGATCGAGCAGATGATGATGCAATTGTCCTTCTTGTCGCGCACCACCTCCATCTCGAACTCTTTCCAGCCGAGCACAGACTCCTCGATCAGGACTTCGTTGGTAGGCGAAGCGTCGAGGCCGCGTTCGATGATGTCGAGAAACTCTTCCTTGTTGTAGGCGATGCCGCCGCCGGTGCCGCCCATGGTGAAAGAGGGGCGGATGATCGCCGGCAGCCCGATCTCGGACAGCGCCATCAGCGCCTGGCCGAGCGCATGCTCCTGGTAGCGCTTGCGGCGCTCGCTCTCACCCAGCGTCCATTGCCGTTCGAGCTCTTCGAGCGCGGCCCCGGACAGCTTCTCGCGTTCGGCGTGGTATTTGTCGCGATAGGATTTCTTCAGGGCAGAGGCATTGGCGAGCCGCGACTTCGGCGTTTCAAGCCCGATCTTGGTCATGGCCTCGCGAAAGAGCTGGCGATCCTCGGCCTTGTCGATCGCATCCGCCGTGGCGCCGATCATCTCGACGTCGAACTTGTCGAGCGTGCCCTGGCGGCGCAGCGACAGCGCGCAGTTCAGCGCGGTCTGCCCCCCCATGGTGGGCAACAGCGCAAAGCCGCCGGGGACGACGTGGCGTTCCTTCTCGATGATCTTGGCGACGATTTCGGGGGTGATCGGCTCGATGTAGGTCGCGTCCGCCAGTTCCGGGTCCGTCATGATGGTGGCGGG
>PNLC01000695.1 GCA_013822885.1 Bradyrhizobium sp. | reverse complement strand
GTTCTCGGTCGACGAAGGCCCGCGCACCTATATCGAGCGCATCAACGTCCGCGGCAACACCCGCACCCGCGATTACGTGATTCGGCGCGAATTTGACCTCTCCGAAGGCGATGCCTACAACCGCGCGCTGGTCGATCGCGCCGAGCGCCGGCTGAAGAACCTCGACTTCTTCAAGAGCGTGAAGATCCTGACCGAGCCCGGCTCATCGAGCGATCGCGTGATCCTGATCGTCGATCTGGAAGAAAAGTCGACCGGCGACTTCTCGGTGTCGGGCGGCTACTCCACCACGGACGGTGCGCTCGCCGAAGTCAGCATTTCCGAGCGCAACTTCCTCGGCCGGGGCCTGTACGCAAAGGCGGCGGTGACCTACGGCCAGTATGCGCGCGGCTACTCGCTGTCGTTCGTCGAACCCTACTTGCTGGACTATCGCGTTGCGCTGGGCCTCGACCTGTTCCAGCGTGAGCAGCTGGCCAACAGCTACATTTCCTACGGCACCAAGACGCTGGGCTTCAGCCCGCGCCTGGGCTTCAGCCTGCGGGAAGATCTCGCGCTGCAACTGCGCTATTCGATCTATCAGCAGCAGATCACGCTGCCGAGCACGCTGGCGAACTGCAACAACAACTCCTCGAACTCGTTGCTCGCGTTCAATCCATCGCCGGCCTATGCGAACCTGGTCGGCGCCCCGTCCGGCGGATCCATCACGTCGGGCGGACAAACCGCCACCGACACCTCCGGTATCGGCCTGTGGTGCTACAGCGATGGCGAAGCCTCGCTTCCGGTCCGCAAGGAACTACAGAGCGGCAAGACGCTGACCTCGTCGGTCGGTTACTCGCTCAACTTCAACACGCTGGACAACAACAAGAATCCGACCGACGGCTTGCTGATCGACTGGAAGCAGGACTTCGCCGGCGTCGGTGGCGACGTGAAGTACATCAAGTCCGCGGTCGATCTGAAATACTATACGCCGCTGGTCGCTGACATCGTTGGCCTGATCCATCTCCAGGGCGGCATGCTCAACCAGTTCGGCGGCAGCGAAATCCGGATGCTCGATCACTTCCAGATGGGCCCGAACCTCGTTCGTGGTTTTGCGCCGAACGGCATCGGTCCGCGCGATCTCAACCCGTTCGGTACGCGTGACGCACTTGGCGGCACCAAATATTGGGGCGCTTCGTTCGAATTGCAGATGCCGTTCTGGTTCCTGCCGAAGGAAGTCGGGCTCAAGGGTTCGGTCTATGCCGACGCTGGCGGACTGTTCGACTACAAGGGGCCGACGTCCTGGGCGCAGACCGCCGAAGTCAATGTGCCGGGCTGCACGCCGCCGACGCAGGCGACGGCAACCGGTGGGGCGACCCCTGGAAACTGCCTCGGATTGCAGTACGACAGCGGTAATGTGGTGCGAACCTCGGTCGGTGTCGGCCTGATCTGGGCGTCGCCGTTCGGTCCGCTGCGCTTTGACTATGCGGTTCCGCTCACCAAGGGTGCGTATGACCGCGTGCAAGAATTCAAGTTTGGCGGTGGCACGTCGTTCTAGGGCGTCTTCAGGCGAGCCGGTCATCGGTTCGCCTGGAATCGTATCGGACAAGGAGAGTGGCCGGATCCGGTCTTTCGGGCCGGCGCACCGGTGTGAATGCCGGCCGGACCGCGACGGGTGGAATGGCGCAGCCGATATTCTTCAAGCAACCTCCATCGTCGACGTTGGCTGAGATTGCCACGCTGACGGGGGCGGTTTTGGTCGATCACTCCCAGGGCGACCGTGTCATCAGGGGGCTGGCTTCGCTCGACGAAGCCGGACCGATGCACCTGGCGTTTTTCGACAATCTCAAATACGCCAATCAGTTCAAGGCGACCAAGGCAGGGGCCTGCCTAATCAGCACGCGTTTCGAAGCGCAGGTGCCGTCCCATGTCGCGGTGCTGCGGGCTGCCCAGCCGTTCCGTGCCTTTGTCAGGCTGGCGCGTGAGTGGCATGCCGACGCGCTGCGCCCGCAATCCTGGTTCGACAATGACGGCATCGCACCGTCGGCCATCATCGATCCATCGGCCCATTTGGAAGATGGCGTAATCGTCGATCCGCTCGTGGTGATCGGCCCCCGGGTCGAGATCGGCGCCGGTACGGTGGTCGGCGCAGGCGCGGTGATTGGCGCCGACGTCAAGATCGGCAGGGACTGCAATGTCGGCGCACGCACCGCGATCCAGTTTGCGCTGATCGGCAACAATGTTCTGATCCATCCAGGCTGCAGCATCGGTCAGGACGGCTACGGCTTCATTTTCTTCGGCCCCGAGGGCCATCTGAAGGTGCCGCAGACCGGCCGCGTCCTGATCCAGAACGACGTCGAGGTCGGCGCCGGGACCACGATCGACCGCGGCAGCCTG
>PNLC01000694.1 GCA_013822885.1 Bradyrhizobium sp. | reverse complement strand
CTCCAAGGCCAACATCGCCTTCCACCAGGCGCTGATCTCGCTCTCGGAGTCGCCGGTGCTGGTCGACATGACCAACGACATCCTGCTGCATGTGCGCGGCTACCGGCAATTGACCATCGGGCGGACCGATCGCACCGCGACCTCGCTGCCGGAGCATATGGCGATCATCGAGGCGCTGGAAGCGCGCGACACCGAGCTGGCGGAGAAACGCGCGCGCGACCACACGCTGGGCCTTGCGGCGTATGTCGAAGCGCACGGCCAGGAACTTTTTACGTAACGCAACTTCACACCAGAAGACGGTCAACCCGTCCTAAGAGAACGATCAGGGAGAAGTGGAATGTCCGTGACTGCAGCCAAGAGCATCGATCCGTCTAAGGCCGAAGCCGAGCGCGAGCTGACCGACGGCTTCAACCTGATGATCGATGCGCTGAAGCTGAACGGACTGACCACCATCTATGGCGTGCCCGGCATTCCGATTACTGATTTCGGCCGCATGGCACAGGCTGCCGGCATCCGCGTGATCTCCTTCCGTCACGAGCAGAACGCCGGCAATGCCGCCTCGATCGCCGGCTTTCTCACCAAAAAGCCCGGCGTCTGCCTCACGGTTTCAGCGCCGGGCTTTCTCAACGGCCTGACCGCCCTCGCCCACGCCACCACCAACTGCTTCCCGATGATCCTGATCTCGGGTTCGTCCGAGCGCGAAATCGTCGACCTGCAGCAGGGCGACTATGAAGAGATGGATCAGCTCGCCATTGCCAAACCGCTCTGCAAGGCGGCATTCCGCGTGCTGCACGCCGCCGATATCGGCATCGGCCTCGCCCGCGCCATCCGTGCGGCCGTCTCCGGCCGTCCCGGCGGCGTCTATCTCGATCTCCCTGCAAAACTGTTCGGCCAGGTGATGGACGCCGAGGCTGGAACGAAATCGCTGGTCAAGGTGATCGACTCGGCGCCGGCGCAGATTCCGGCGCCCGATGCGGTCAAGCGCGCGCTCGATGTGCTCAAGGGCGCCAAGCGTCCGCTCATCATCCTCGGCAAGGGCGCCGCTTACGCCCAGGCCGACGACGCGATCCGCGCCTTCGTCGAGAAGAGCGGCGCGCCGTTCCTCCCGATGAGCATGGCCAAGGGATTGTTGTCCGACCTGCATCCGCAGTGCGCCGGCGCCGCGCGCTCGACGGTTCTGAAGGACGCCGACGTCGTGATGCTGATCGGCGCGCGCCTCAACTGGCTGCTGTCGCACGGCAAGGGCAAGACCTGGGGCGAAGCGCCGAAGAAGTTCATCCAGATCGACATCGAGCCGAAGGAAATGGACTCGAACGTCGAGATCGCAGCACCCGTGGTCGGCGATATCGGCTCGTGCGTCCAGGCATTGCTTGCGGGCATGGGCGCGAACTGGGCGGCGCCTTCGTCCGACTGGACCGGCGCGGTGAACAAAAAGCGTGAAGAGAACGTCGCCAAGATGGCGCCGCGGCTGATGAACAACAACTCGCCGATGGACTATCACGGCGCGCTCGGCGTGCTGCGCACCATCATCAAGGAGCGGCCGGAGGCCATCCTGGTCAACGAAGGCGCCAACACGCTCGACCTGGCGCGCGGCGTCATCGACATGTATCAGCCGCGCAAGCGGCTCGACGTCGGCACCTGGGGCGTCATGGGCATCGGCATGGGCTATGCGATTGCGGCCGCCATCGAGACCGGCAAGCCGGTGCTCGCGGTGGAAGGCGACTCGGCGTTCGGCTTCTCCGGCATGGAGGTGGAAACGATCTGCCGCTACAAGCTGCCGGTTTGCATTGTCATCTTCAACAATGACGGCATCTATCGCGGCACCGACGTCAATTCCGCCGGAACCGACCCCGCGCCCACCGTGTTCGTCAAGGGCTCGCGCTACGACAGGATGATGGAAGCCTTCGGCGGCGTCGGCGTCCATGCGACGACGCCGGACGAACTGAAGCGCGCCGTGAATGCGGCGATGGATTCCGGCAAGCCGACGCTCATCAACGCCGCTATCGATCCGACGGCGGGCTCGGAGAGCGGCCGCATCGGCAACCTCAATCCGCAGAGCGTCCTGAAGAAGAAGTGAACAGATCAAACCATCGGCGTCATTCCCCGCGCAGGCGGGGAATCCAGTAACCGCCGAGCCATCGTGTGACGAAGACTGTGCACGACTGAACCGACGGTGATTACTGGATGCCCGCCTTCGCGGGCATGACGGCAACAGATAGTAAAAGGAGAGAACATATGTCTAAGGCGCTCAAGGGCGTTCGTATTCTCGATTTCACCCACGTCCAGTCGGGACCGACCTGCACGCAATTGCTGGCCTGGTTCGGCGCCGACGTGATCAAGGTCGAGCGCCCGGGCGTCGGCGACATCACCCG
>PNLC01000693.1 GCA_013822885.1 Bradyrhizobium sp. | reverse complement strand
CCCGGCTGCCGATAGGCCTGCGTGGCGCGGTTGAACTGGCTCTGGTCGAACGAGAAGCCGCCGACCATCGCCAGCACGCGGCCGGTCCAGGGATCCATCGCCACCATCGCGCCGGACACTTCCGGCAACTGGCGCAGCCGGTACTGGCCTTCGACCGGCTTGCCCTCCTTGTCGAACAGCGGGTCGGCGTAGATCACGTCGCCCGGCGACAGGACTTGGGCCACCGAGGTCGGAGTCTTGCCCTTCGCAGGGCCCGATGCCGCCTTTGCCCAGCGCACGCCGTCGAGCGTGACGATGCCGGTCTGCCTGACCTTGCTGACTGCGCCGCCCAGTTCGCGGCCCGGCTGGAAGCCGATCCGCGCCGACTGGTCGGACGTTTCGAGCACCACGGCCATCCGCCACGGCGAGATATCGCCGAGCGCCTTGACGTCGGCGAGCTTGACGCCCCAATCGCCGGATATATCCAGCTTGGACGGCGCGCCGCGCCAGCCGCTGGCTTCGTCATATCGGACGAGACCGGCCACCATGGATTTGCGCGCCATCACCTGCATCTTCGGATCGAGCGTGGCGCGGACCGACAACCCGCCTTCATACAGCTTCTTTTCGCCGTAGCGCTCGAAGATGTCGCGGCGGACTTCCTCGGCGAAATATTCGCCGGCGAAGATATGCGCGCCGTTGCCACGGCTGGTGACGGAGAGCTGTTCCTTGCGGGCCTTGTCGGCGTCGGCCTGCTTGATCCAGCCGTTTTCAACGAGGCGATCGACCACGTAGTTGCGCCGCTCGACCGCGCGATCGCGGTTACGAACCGGATGCAGTGCGGCCGGCGCCTTCGGCAGCGCCGCCAGATACGAGGCTTCCGCGATCGTGAGTTCGTTGACCGATTTGTCGAAATAGACCAGCGATGCGGCTGCGATGCCGTAGGCGCCGAGGCCGAGATAGATTTCGTTGAGATAGAGCTCGAGGATGCGATCCTTCGAATAGGCGCGCTCGATGCGCATCGCCAGCAAGGCTTCCTTGATCTTCCGGGTGAAGGAGACCTCGTTGGTCAGAAGAAAGTTCTTTGCGACCTGCTGGGTGATCGTCGAGGCGCCCTGCGGACGCCGGTTGGAACCGAAATTCTGAGCATACAGCACGGCTGCGCGCGCCATGCCGGTGAAGTCGATGCCGCCATGCTCATAGAAATTCTTGTCTTCGGCCGCGAGGAACGCGTTGATGACGAGCTTTGGAACCGCCTGGATCGGCAGATAGAGCCGGCGCTCCTTGGAGTATTCGCCGAGCAACGCACCATCGGAGGCATGGACGCGCGTCATCACCGGCGGCTCGTAATCCTGAAGCTGCGAGTAGTCGGGCAAGTCCTTGGAGAAATGCCAGATCGCGCCGGCTACGCCGGCGACCCCCACGAGGAACACGATGGTTCCGGCTGCAAACAGGAAACCAAAAAACCGGACGAGCAAGCGCATTATCGAAGTTCCGTTTCAAACCTGTGCGGCGATAGCTGCGGCATCTGTCCTAGCACGGCAAGTCGCCCTACGGGCCGCCGTTACGCGATCGAACAAAAAACGGGCCAGCGGACAATATTGCCCGATTCCGAAGACCCTACGGTACTTTTCTATAGCGTTGTCGCTGTGGCCAAACTAGGGCTTGGGCTACCTTGCGGTCCGCTTTTCACTCAACTTTCACGCGGCGACCATTCGATTTTTCATTTACCCGCCAGCCTCTTGGCGAAAAAGGCGTCAATCGCCAGCGCCATCGATCCGACCGTCTTGTTCCGCCAATTCTCCGACACCAGGTGTTCGAGGTCGCCCTTGTTCGAGACGTAGCCGAGTTCGACCAGGACCGAGGGCACATCCGGCGCTTTCAGGACGCGAAAACCCGCTGATTTGAGCGGTTGCTTGTGCATTCGCACCGTGTTCTTCATTTCGCCCATCAGCGTCCGCGCGAACCGGTTCGAGAAGGTTCGCGTCTCCCGCTGCACCAGGTCGATCAGGATGTCAGCGACTTCCGTGGGCTCGTCGGCGAGATTGACGCCGCCGATCGCGTCCGACTTGTTTTCGGCATCCGCCAGCCGCTCGGCCTCGGCGTCGGAGGCCTTGTCCGCCAGCGTGTAGATGGTGGCGCCCCGGGCATCGCCCTCGCCGCGCGGCAAGGCGTCGGCATGAATCGAGACGAACAGCGACGCCGATTCGTTGCGGGCGATCTTCACGCGCTCGGCGAGCGGAATGAACGTGTCGTCGGTGCGGGTCATGACGACGCGGTATTTGCCTGACTTCTCCATCCGGTCGCGCAGCGCCAGGCCAAATCCCAGCACCAGATTCTTTTCCATGATGTCGCCGCCGCCGGCCTGGGTACCGTTGTCGACCCCGCCATGGCCGGGATCGATCACGA
>PNLC01000692.1 GCA_013822885.1 Bradyrhizobium sp. | reverse complement strand
CGGCAGGTAGATGTCCTCGACCTCGCGCATGTCGAGGCGGTCGTGCATCGAGCGGAGCCGTTCGAACTCGCCCGGCTCCAGCGTCATCGGTGTGTCGTCGCGGAGGCCTGCCCATTGCTCGCGGGTAAAGAGGCGGTAGGGATTATACTGCTGATCGGTGGCCCGGATATCCATGAGCTGCCCTCCCGGCTAGTCGCGCTTGCGCGACGCCTTCTCCTCGAGCCCGGACATCGACGTCCGCTGCGCCAGCGCGGCCTCGACCTCTTCGAGCTTCACGCCCCGCGACTTCAGAAGCACCAGCAGGTGAAACAGCAGGTCGGCACTTTCGGCGATCAGGTGATCGCGGTCGTCCTCGACCGCGGCAATCACGGTTTCGACCGCTTCCTCACCGAGTTTTTTGGCGCAGTGCTCCGCACCCTTGTCGAGCAATTTGCGGGTATAGGACGCCTCCCCTCCCGATGCAGCTCTTGCATCGATGGTGGCGGCCAGATCGTGGATCGTGAAACGCGGCATCAACTGAACTCAACACTGGCGCCGGCCAAGGGCCGCGACGCCGTCCCGGCAAGGAACTTAGCACTTTTGTGACAACGAGTCGTCAGGGATCGAGCCGCATTGGCAGCCCGGCGCGCACCATGTGCTCCTTGGCTTGCCGTATGGTAAATTCGCCGAAGTGGAATATCGAGGCCGCCAGCACCGCGGTGGCGTGGCCTTGCCGGATACCGTCGACCAGGTGGTCGAGATTGCCGACGCCGCCGGAGGCGATGACCGGCACGGGAACACTGTCGGCAATGGCCTGGGTCAGCGGCAGGTCAAACCCCTGCCGGGTGCCGTCCCGGTCCATCGAGGTCAGCAGGATTTCGCCGGCGCCGAGCGAGACTACTTCCTGGGCATACTCGATGGCGTCGATCCCGGTCGAATTGCGCCCGCCATGGGTAAAGATCTCCCAGCGGTCCGAGCCGCCGCCGCGCTTGACCCGCTTGGCGTCGATCGCGACCACGATGCACTGTTCGCCGAACTTCTGGGCCGCCTGCTTGACGAATTCGCGGTTGGAGACGGCGGCCGAGTTGATCGAGACCTTGTCGGCGCCGGAGCGCAGCAGCGTCTTGATGTCATCGATGGTGCGAACCCCGCCGCCGACCGTCAGCGGCATGAAGCAGGCCTCGGCCGTGCGCCGCACGACATCGAGCATGGTGCCGCGGTTTTCGTGGGTGGCGGTGATGTCGAGGAAGCACAATTCGTCGGCGCCGGCGGCATCATACGCGATCGCCGCTTCGACGGGATCGCCGGCATCGCGAAGGTCGACGAAATTGACGCCCTTCACCACCCGGCCGTCTTTCACATCGAGACAGGGGATCACGCGAACCTTGAACATCGCAATACTCCTAGGCGGCGCGCGCGGTGCGGATCAGCGCCAGTGCCTCAGCGGGATCGAGCCGGCCGTCATAAAGTGCTCGGCCGGCAATGGCGCCGGCGAGCTTTTTGGCGCGCGGCTGAAGCAAGGCTTTCACATCGTCGATCGAGGCGAAGCCGCCGGAAGCGATCACGGGAATGGAAATCCGCTCGGCCAGCGCGATCGTCCCATCGAGGTTGAGGCCCTTCAACAGGCCGTCGCGCGCGATATCGGTGAAAATGATGGCGGTGACGCCGGCATCCTCGAATCGCTGCGCGATTTCCAGCGCAGTCACCTGCCAGGTCTCGGCCCAGCCTTCGACGGCGACCTTGCCGTCGCGGGCATCGAGCCCGACGGCGACCCGGCCGGGAAACTTTTTCGCCGCGCCCTTCACCAGTTCGGGATCACGCACCGCGGCCGTGCCGATGATGACGCGCGCAATGCCCTTGTCGAGCCAGGCTTCCACAGTCTTGAGGTCGCGGATGCCGCCGCCGAGCTGCACCGGCATGGTGACCGCTTTCAACATTGCCTCGACGGCATGCGCATTCATCGGCTTGCCGGCAAAGGCGCCGTCGAGATCGACCACATGCAGATATTCGAACCCCTGCTCGGCGAAGGCGCGCGCCTGCGCGGCGGGATCGAGGTTAAACACGGTCGCGCGCGCCATGTCGCCCTGTTCGAGGCGGACGCACTGGCCGTTCTTCAGGTCGACGGCGGGAAAAAGGATCACGGCTTCCACTTCAGGAAATTCGAAATCAAAGCCAGGCCGAAGCGCTGGCTTTTCTCCGGGTGAAATTGTGTGCCGATCGCGGTGTCCTTGCCCACGATCGCGGTCACCGGCCCGCCGTAGTCGGCGCGCGCCAGTATGTCGGCCTCGTTGGTGGCGTTGAGGTGATAGGAATGCACGAAATAGGCATGGCGGCCTTTCGGCCCGAGCGGCAGGCGCTCCAGCACCTCATGCTCGCGGACCATGTCGAGCGTATTCCAGCCCATGTGCGGGATCTTCAGG
>PNLC01000691.1 GCA_013822885.1 Bradyrhizobium sp. | reverse complement strand
GCGTTCCTGCTGGCCGGCTTCGTCAAGGGCGCCATCGGGCTCGGCCTGCCGACGGTGTCGATGGGCCTGCTCGCGGTGACGATGGCGCCCGGCCAGGCGATCGCGATCGTGATCGTGCCGGCGATCGTCACCAATATCTGGCAGACCTTCGGCGGTCCGTATCTGCGCGACATCATGCGCCGGCTGTGGCCGTTGATGGTCGGCACCGTGATCGGCATCTGGCTCAATGCCGGACTGCTGACCGGCCCCTATGCGCCCTACGGCACCGTCGTGCTGGGCACATTGCTGGTGATCAACGCCATCCTCGGGCTGAACCAGATCGGCTTCAAGATCGCCCGCGCCAACGAGAAATGGGTCGGCGGCATCGTCGGCCTGATCACCGGCGTGGTGTCGGCCGCCACCGGCGTGCAGGTGATTCCGTCGGTGCCGTATATGCAGGCGATCGGCATGGAGAAGGACGAACTGGTGCAGGCGCTCGGCGTGTTCTTCACGGTCGCGACCGTGGCACTCGCCTTCAATCTCACGGCGGCCGGGCTTTTGACGGCGGCCACCGCGCTGCCGGGCGCGGTGGCGATGGTAGCGTCCTTTGCCGGCATGTTCATCGGACAGACCGTGCGGACGCGGATGCAGCCGGAGGTGTTTCGCCGCTGGTTCCTCATCGCGATGTTCTTTCTCGGGCTCTACCTCGCCGGCAGCGCCCTGGTAAAGCTCCACGGCTGAAGCGAGGCCTCAGCGTCCTTCCAGCATCGCGACGCGAATCCCGAGATAGACGAACAGCCCGCCGAGCAGGCGGTTGACCCAGGCCATCGCACTGGCCGATTGCCGCATGCGGCTGGCCGCCCGCGCTGCGAAGGCGGCGATGCCGAGACACCACAGCGTGCCCGTGGAAATGAAGATCAGGCCCAGCGCCAGGAAAGCCAGCGTCTTGTGCCCTGAGTCCGCAGCCACGAATTGCGGCAGGAACGCCAGGAAAAACAGCGCCACCTTCGGATTGAGCACGTTGGTCAGGGCCCCCTGCCAGAAGACACGGGAAAGCGACGTGGCGGCAGGAGCCGCCGCCTCGGCAACCAACCGCGGACGCGACAGCAGCATCTGCAGGCCGGTAAGCAAAAGGTAGGCGGCGCCCACCCATTTCAGCACCGTAAACGCGGCCGACGACGCCATCAGCAATGCCGACAGGCCAAGCGCGGCACCGAATACATGGACGAGGCAGCCGCAGCAGATGCCGATTGCAGCCGCCGCTCCGCCGCGCCACCCCATCTGGACGCTGCGGCCAATAATATAGGCAGTGTCCGGCCCCGGGGTGACGTTGAGGAGCAGCCCCGACAGGACAAACAGCCAAAGTTGATGAATGCCGAGCGTTTCGACCATCATTTTCACTCTGCCGTCATTTCGTGATTCCACCATGCTGACGCGTGGACGGCCGCGCCAATTCCGCACGGAACGCGGTACTATGCCTCCAAATCGGCCTTCCGCCAGATGCCGCCTATTTTATAAACATTGGAATCAGTCGGCCGACCACGTAGTGGTATCTGCTCACCCGGGCACCGTTGGGGATATTTTGGGATATGGAAAGACGACTGGCAGCCATCGTCTGCGCTGACGTCGCCGGCTACTCCCGCATGATGGGGGCCGACGAGGCGGGTACGCACGCCACGTTCAAGGCGCACCGGACCGCGATCTATCCGATCATCCTCAATCACGGCGGCCGCCTGGTGAAGAACACCGGGGACGGCTTCCTGCTTGAATTCCCCAGCATCGTCGGCGCTATCGAAGCGGCCATTGCGATGCAGAAGGTGATGGCGGAACGAAACGAACACCTTCCCACCGACCGCCTGATGCAGTTCCGGATGGGCATCCACATGGGCGACGTGATGGCCGATGAGGACGAGGTGTTCGGCGACGACGTCAACATCGCCGTACGTCTCGAATCGGTTGCCGCCCCCGGCGGCATTGCGGTCTCGGGCAAGGCCTGCCAGGAGGCCGGCAAGCGTCTCAGCGTGGCGCTGGTCGATGCCGGGCCGCACCGGTTCAAGAACATCGACGAGTCGATCCATGTCTGGACCTGGCAACCCGCCGGCACCGACGCCAGCGTTCCTGCGCCCAGAGCCTCGAGGGAAATATCGGCCACCAGCCTGCCGGCCCAGTATCGAACCGCGATCGTGGGCGTGCTGCCATTCGCGAATTTGAGCGAGAGCGCCGATGAATATTTCTCCGACGGGCTCACCGAGGATCTGATCCACGCGCTGTCGCTGCAGTCGTTCTACCGGGTACTGAGCCGTAACTCGACGTTCTCGTTCAAGGGCAAGAACGTGAGCACGCGCCTTATCGCCCGCGAGATCGACGCGACCTACCTGATCCAGGGCTCGGTCCGGCGTGCCACGACCAAGATTCGCGTG
>PNLC01000690.1 GCA_013822885.1 Bradyrhizobium sp. | reverse complement strand
ATCGCGCTCACCGCGGGCACCTGCGTGGTCATTGCCGAGACCTCCTATATCGGCCGGCTCGGCGTTGAATCACTCGCCGCGATGGCGCTGGTGTTTCCGACCGTGATCCTGACCATGACCATGTCCGGCGGCGCCATGGGCGGCGGCGTGGCGTCCGCGATTGCGCGCGCGCTCGGCGCCGGCGATACCGACCGCGCCTCGACGCTGGCGGCGCATGCGCTGCTGATCGGCCTCTGCTTCGGGCTGGTGTTCATGCTGGGCATGCTGATCTTCGGCCCCGCGCTTTTGGAGTTGCTCGGCGGCCGCGGCAACGTGCTGGCGCAGGCAATCGCCTATACGCAGATATTCTTCGGCGGTGCGATCATTCCGTGGCTGATGAACACCATGGCGGGGATCTTGCGCGGCACCGGCAACATGAAGCTGCCGTCGCTGATGATGCTCTCGTCCGCCGTCTGCCAGATCATTCTCGGCGGCACGCTCGGGCTGGGGCTGGGCCCGATCCCGCAGTTCGGCATGCGCGGCGTCGCCGCCGGTTCGCTGATCGCCTACATCATCAGTATCTCGGTGATGTCCTGGTACCTGTTCTCGGGGCGTGCGCGTGTCATTCCGAAAATCCGCGGGCTGCGGATTCAGTGGGCGATGTTCATCGATATCCTGAAGGTCGGCGCGATCGCCTGTTTCTCGCCGCTGCAGTCGGTGCTGACCATCAGCATCTTCACCTACATGCTGGCGAGTTTTGGCACCGAGATCCTGGCCGGCTACGGCATCGGCGCTCGGCTCGAATTCATGCTGACCTCGATCGCGTTTGCCGTCGGCATTGCTTCGGTGCCAATGGTCGGCATGGCGATCGGCGCGGGGCGCGTGGCGCGGGCGCGCCGGATCTGCTGGATCGCGGGCAGCGTCGCCTTCGTCTCGGTCGGCGCGGTCGCGACCTTGATCGCCCTATTCCCCGATATCTGGGTCAACCTGTTCACTGACGATGCGAGCGTGCGCGCCGCCAGCCGGCAGTACCTGTCGACGGCGGCGCCGATGTACGCCTTCCTCGGCCTCGCCACGACCTGCTATTTCTCGTCGCAGGGCGCGGCCAAGGTGATCGGCCCGGTGCTGGCTCAGACCGCGCGCCTGGTTTTCATCGCCACCGGCGGCTGGTGGCTGTCGAACCAGGGCGCCACTGCGCAGAGTTTCTTCCTGCTGGCGGCGGCTTCGATGATACTGCTCGGCGTGCTGTCGTGCCTCAGCGTGATCCTGACCCGATGGGAGCCGAAGCGGCGCGTCGCTGTGGTGCGGCCGGTGCTGTCCTGACGATCGTCATTGCGAGGAGCGAAGCGACGAAGCAATCCATCCCTTCTCGCGTGCGGAAAGATGGATTGCTTCGCTTCGCTCGCAATGACGGAAATAATTACCGCTTCGTGCGCCGCCGGCCATAGCTGCCGCCGCCGACATTAGTCGTACGCATCAGTTGCGGGACCATGCTCATCAACTCGCCGCCGCCTGCGCCGCCGATCATGCTCATGTAATCGCCGCCGTAGCCGCCGCCGATGCCTGCCGGAATGCCTGCGCCGAAACCGCCGGGAAAGCCGCCGCCACCCGTCATGCTTCCAAGGCCACCGCCGCCGTTCTCCATCATGCGGCTCATCATCGGCCCCATGGTCTGCATCATCATCGCGAAGCGGCGCTTGCCCATCTTCGCCTTCATCATCTCCAGCATCGGCGCCATCTGCGTCATCATGTCTTCGCCGCCGCCTCCGCCACCAAGGCCAGCAAACTGCGCCTTTGCCGGTATCGATGTCAGCGAAAACAACAGCAGCAGCGTGGCTGCATGGCAAACGACCTTGTCAGCTCCAGTCATGGTTCTGTTCCTCGTGCGCCGGCGGCCGCGGACGCGGCGCCATTCGGACGCACGGGGCAAGGCTAGGAGCGGGCGGCGGGCCGATCTGTGCGAAAGGTCACGCCGCCTTGCGTCCCAACGCCTTTTGCATGGCGAGCAGGCCGAGATCCATCTGCGCGTCCATGTAGGGTGCGATCTCGTTCGGCAGCACGTCGGCGGTCCATACGAACCGGGTGCGGCCATCGCTCGCGTCAAAAACCTGGGCCGAGGCGCTGTGCTGTCGGATCCGCTCGCTGACGATGGCGTAGGCCAGCCGTCGCCTGGCATCGTCGCAATCGACCAGGATCTCGCGCGCCACCGTGCCGTTGGCGAACGTCACGATGCGCGCATCGCCGTCGAGCCTGGTGTCGGTCACGAAGTCCGGGACGAGCCGCGTATGCAGCGCGCCGAAATCGCGCAGTGCGTCCCAGACGTCGCTGGGGTTTGCGTCGATGATGATGTCTTTCTGGATGGAGGCCATGGGATTGAGTCCGTTGTTGCTGAGGGATGGTGCTTGAAGTCGTCATTGCGAGCGGAGCG
>PNLC01000689.1 GCA_013822885.1 Bradyrhizobium sp. | reverse complement strand
TTTCAGGATGCGGTCGGGCTTCTACGAAGCCTATTGACGATAGGTAAATGATCGGAGAACGGCTGGCAGGGCGGGGGCCGCAGCTCCCGGACGCGTAGCTCTGGGAAACAAATACTGGCATCGGTTGATCCTAGGGCTGCAGCCGGACACGATAGATCTCGAGCGGTTCCCCGGCGCCCTGCGGCAGCTTCTCCAGCCAGTCCGGTGCTTCGCCGCGGGTCAGCGCGGCGAGGAAGCTCGCTGGCGCCGGTTCGGTCAGCAGGGGCGTCTCGGCGTTGTCGCGGCAGATCGCGACGAGCCCGATTGCGTTGTCCTTGATCACGGTCCGCGCCTGCTCTGCGGTTCCCATCAGCGCGTCGAGCGTTAGCAGGTTGCCGGCGACGTTGCGGTGATAGGGACCCGCCAGCACGCGGTGGGCGGTGCGGACGAGGATCGGCGAGCCCAGGTTCGAGACTGCGAGCACCGTAGTCGGCGGCTGCGCGGCGAGCTGGGCGTAGTCGGCCGGGCGTTCGCAGGTGGCGGTCGACCTGGCTGCGGACGCCGCGTCCCGGATCCCCAGGGCCGTCGACGCCGCCAGGGCGGCTGCGCTCCAGGCCACGTTCAGGGAAACCAGCCACACCATGGCCAAGCGCAGCATGAACTTCCGGCTTGGGGTGACAGCGATGCGTTGGCGCCACGCGCCAACCCAGGCCGCGAGGGCGATGGAGGCAAGGGGGACGGAGAAGGTCGCGCCACGCACCTGCCAGAGACTGACGGCGAAGGCCGCGATCAGGAATGCCGCGAGTATCCACTCTGCCGCCGTGCCGCCGTTGCGCAGGCGAATGCCGAGCACGATCAGCGCGAGGGCCGGCGTGATGTAATAGCCGGCGCCCTTGACCCAGTTATGGGTGAGCACGCTCCAGAACGACTGCGCCTCGGTCACATGGTCGAGCCAGAATTGCTGCAGTCTCGGATCCAATCCGGCATAGGGGTCGGCGAGGCATTGCGGGAAAGCCGTTGCGGCGAGAACAACCGCAGCAGCGATCGCCATCAGGGCCGCGAGCCTCACGGCGAAGCTCCGATCGGGCGCTGGAGCCGCCGCCGCCAACGCCAGGCCAAGTCCCGATATCACCGCGACCGACAAATGCGGGAGCGAGTAGGCGTCGCATTGCGCCGCCATCCAGGCACTGGCCGGCACGGTTGCGACAAAAGCAGCGAGGCCTGCGCCGGCAAAGCCGAGGCCGAATCCGGCGGCCTTGGCCGCCCCGGTCTGTCCGCCGAGCAGATAGGCGAAAGATGCGGTCAGCCCTGCGACGGCAACGTAGGGCAGCGTCTCCATGCCGACGGCGAGCATCAACGCACAGGCCGCGCCTGCGGCGAACCCGGCGACATGGCCGCGCCCGGCGATCAGAGCCGTCATGGCGGCCAAGGTGAGCGTGAGCTGGACGTTGTGGTGATCGATATTGCCGGGCGCAAACACACCGCCGAAATGCAGCGCCGCGGTGCAGATGATGACGGCCGGGAGCAGCGCCCAGTCACCGCCGATGGCACGCGCGATCCTCAGCGCAAAAGCCAGCGCCGCCGTCATCAGCAGCGTGGTCCACAGCAGCATCGCGACCGTTTCGCCTGTCGCCAGCCTTCCGGAAAACGCCGACGCGGCGAGGATGATCGCCGCGATCGGGGCGTCGACGAGGCGCGACCAATGCATCACGAAGCCGCCCTGTGGCCCCATCCG
The DNA here is from genome assembly GCA_013822885.1 of Bradyrhizobium sp. Lineage (GTDB taxonomy): Bacteria > Pseudomonadota > Alphaproteobacteria > Rhizobiales > Xanthobacteraceae > Bradyrhizobium. The sequence continues at coordinate 696 of PNLC01000689.1, read as the reverse complement.
GTACTGGTGCAGATCGAACCAGCCCTGTCCGCCGATGAGGTCGCGAATTTCGACCAGCCGCAGCATGCTGTCGTTGTCGCCGGTCGCTGCCGTAAGGGTCGGAAAACCGCCGGCTGCATGCAGGCAGAGCGCGAGCAGCGCTCCCGCAAATCCCAGCGCGGCATCGGTGCGCCATGTCGCCGGCCTGACGGTGCTCTGCGGCATTATCGTCTCGGTGACTGTCATTCGAAGCCGGAACATTGGAGGAGGTGGCAGCCTAGCGGGCCGCATTCAACAAAGCGTAAAACGTAGTCAGCCGGTGCCGCATCCGCTGCCGAGCCTCTGCCGCACGAAATTCAACAGCGGCAGAAACGAAAAGGGCCCCGGCATTGCCGGGGCCCTGACGCAACTCTCGAACCTGCGCTTACTTGAGCGAGGTCGAGATGTTGTTGAAGTTCGAAGACAGCTTGCTGCCGACGCCGTTGACGGCGGTGATGATCGCAATCGCGATGCCGGCGGCAATCAGGCCGTATTCGATTGCGGTCGCGCCGGATTCATCCTTCACGAAACGCGAAACGAGATTCTTCATTTTTAGACTCCTGTGTACACAGTGGCTGGTCAAACTAACGTTTGGTCTTGCCGGCGTTCTCAGCACCGTGACCATGGCGGCACCCTATGGTGCGACAATTTCGACGCGGTTAATTCGACTGCGTAAAA
>PNLC01000688.1 GCA_013822885.1 Bradyrhizobium sp. | reverse complement strand
CGCATCAAGTTCGCGGTGCAACGGCAGGATCAGCGTGACGTTTTCGGCAATTCGCAGATTGTCAGGGCTGATGGCGACGCCCTGCCCCTTCAGCTTTTCGACCTCGTCGAGGAAAGCCTGGGGATCGAACACGACGCCGTTGCCGATCACCGCAAGCTTGGAGGGACGCAGCACGCCTGACGGCAGCAGCGCCAGCTTGTAGGTTTCGCCATTGATGACGAGCGTGTGGCCTGCATTGTGGCCGCCCTGGAAGCGCACGACGATATCGGCCTGCTCCGACAACCAGTCGACGATCTTGCCCTTCCCTTCGTCGCCCCACTGGGCGCCGACGACGACAACATTGGCCATTTCTAAAGTGTTCCCTGCAACTCTGTTGGTCCCAGCATGAAGGTTCCGGCAAACCGGTAGTCATTGTTCCGGATCATGCGCTAGCCTTGCCCAGCCAAAATCACGGCCGGGGCCGCTCGCATGCAAGGCAGCCCCACCGGATAAAGGAAGCGGGTGATCTAGGCAAGCAAGAAGGCGGCTCTATGGGAGCCTTGGACTGTCTACAACCCATTGAATACCCGCAATATTTGTGAACGAAGGCCGATGCTTCCAAGGCCTTTGGCATTAACATTCGGCAACGACGGAACGGCAATGTCCAAAACCACCCGCGCAACCCAGACGCTGGACAGGCTTGGCGTGAAATTCACCCTGCACACCTACGACTACGATCCGGACGCCGAGAGCATCGGACTGCACGCGGCCGAATCGCTCGGCGTCGAGGCCTCCCGCGTGCTCAAGACGCTGATGGCCGAGGTCGACGGCAAGCCGGTCTGCGCGGTGGTGCCGTCGGACTGCGAGGTCAGCATGAAAAAGCTCGCCGACGCCTTCGGCGGCAAAGCTGCCAAAATGATGCGCCCGGCCGAGGCCGAACGCCTGACCGGCTATCATGTCGGCGGCATCAGCCCGTTCGGCCAGAAGAAGCGCGTGCCGGTCGCGATCGAGGAAACGGCGCTGGTCCACGCCAGCGTGTTCCTCAACGGCGGCCAGCGCGGCCTGCAGGTCGAACTCGCTCCCGACGACGCCGTGAAGGCTGCCGACGCGATCGCACGGCCGCTGACGGCGTGAGCCAAACGTCCCGAGCGCTTCGAGGCTTTCCGATAGCGCGGCTTTTCGGAGAGCCAGGGCTATTCGGAAAGCTTGGGCTGCGTTTGCGCCCACAGCATCGCCTCGACGATCGCCTCGCGCAGTTTCGGGCGCAACTCGTCGTCACACTCGATGAATGCGAGAATGGAATTGGCGCGAACGGCGAATTGCTGTCGCGTCTCGGCTTCTTCGGCCGACAATGGCTTGCTCAAGGAAATGACCCATCGGTTGGCATGATTCGACCTCACGGACAGGCGAAGCCTTTCTATGGGCAATCGCCGGCAGCCGTGGTCCCACGATCGAACGGATACCCGGAGCATGATCAGTTCTGATTGAATCAGCGCCGACCATGCACCAGGCCATTGTGTTGACGCGCCTTCTGTGCAGACAAGTCACGCCCATCTGCAAAACCTGATTGCGCGGACCTGTATCCATCCCCGGGTAAGGCCGGAGACGTGCTTCGCTCGAAAACGCTGTAATAACGCTGAAAAGACAGAACAGTCCGGAGAAAACCGCCATCGTTGGCGGAAAAATCCAAGGTTGGATCAAACAAATCGATCGTCCTTAGATTGCATGTTCGCGACCGCCTTTGCAACATCAAACAAGAGGCAAGAAACAAGCAGCAAATCCGGCTTGCATGGGGGCGATGCGTCTTCGCCATTGATGAGCCGGCCAAATCCGTGTCTGTGAATCCGGCCGGGTCACATCTCCGGCCCGGCTTACCCCGCCGGGCGGACCGCGGCGCCATGAACCGGGTCCAGATGTCGGCTTCCGAACCCACCACTTCCGCACCAACCGGAAACTGGCTCGCCAACCAGCCTTATCTGCTGCTCAGCATCACGGCGCTGTGCTGGGCCGGCAACGCCATTGTCGGGCGAATGGCTGCCGGCCACATCCCGCCCGTCACGCTTTCGTTCCTGCGCTGGTCTCTCGCGTTCCTGATCGTCCTGCCGTTTGCCTGGAAGCATCTGGTGCGCGACTGGAGCGCGATCCGCGGGCGCCTCGGCATCATGATCGTCCTCTCCATCACCGGCATCGGCGCGTTCAACACCCTGCAATACTGGGCGCTGGAGCACACCCAGGCGCTCAACACGCTGCTCCTGCAATCCGCCGGGCCGCTGGTCGTCGCGGTGTGGTCGCTTGCGCTGCTCGGGATCAGGCTGACGCTGGCGCAGGCCGCGGGCATCATGCTGTCGATGGCCGGCGTGCTCGTCATCCTGATGCATGGCGACCTCACCAAGCTTTCCAACATCGAGTTCAACCGCGGCGACCTGATCTTCC
>PNLC01000687.1 GCA_013822885.1 Bradyrhizobium sp. | reverse complement strand
GGAACCGCGCATTCATCTGCCCGTCCGCGGCAACGGGCGCGGGGGCGCGATAGTCGCTCGCCGGCGCCAGCGCCGGGTTCAGCGCGAGCGCAGCTGCGGCCGAAAACGACAGGGCGCGGACCAGGAACGTCCGGATCGGCTGATTTTCCCTGCACTTCATCTCATGCGTCCTTTCGGTCACTTCTGCATCGACTGCTGGAGAGCCACGCCATATCGAATGACGTTGAGGCCTTCGTTCCTGCCGATCTGTTCTTCGATCTTTTCGACCGCGTTCGCGTCCACGATGCTGCGCAGCGCCAGCGTCAGCACGCCGCTCTGGCGCGCACGGGCCAGCACCTCGGCCTGTTCGGGCTTCAGTTCGAGCGTGGCGGTCTTGCCGACCATCGAGCTGGTGCCTTCCTTTTCCTTCGGCGCCTGATCGATCGCGAGAACGCGCACGTTGGTCATGATGATTTCCGAGGTGGTGATGTCCGGACCCTTGCTGTCCGGATTCTTTTCGCGCTTGGAAAGGATCACGTCGACGCGATCATTCGGCAGAATGAAGCCGCCGGCGCCGGTCTCCGGTGAAATTTCGGTTGAGATGGCGCGGAAACCCGCGGGCAGGATCGCCGCCATGAAGCCGGAGCCGTCGGACTTCACCAGCTTCTGCTCGCGGATCGGTTCGCCTGCGATGAACGGCGAGCGCGCGATCGAGCCGGTGAATTCCTTTACCGCGTCAGCCTTGCTGGCGCGGCTGATGAAATTGCCCGACGTCGCCTGCGGCCAGGCCTGCCATTGCAGATCGTCCGGCTTGACCGACTGGCCGAGGCCGATGTCGGATTTCGCGACCAGGATGTCGACCGTTGGAAACTGTGCGACCGGCGCCGGTGCGGGCGCTTCGCCGGACCCGCTCGCGAGATAAGCTGCAAGGCCACCGGCGCCGAGTGCGATGCTCAAGACGACAATACGTGCCCTATTCATACGCTTCACTTTCCACATTACACCGCGACGCTTCCGTCGCCGTGATCGGAGTTGACCAGCTATTCGTCAAAGCATGGTTAATGAGGCGTGTGTAAATTGCCTTAACGATGCATTACCGCTCGCTGCTGTCGCGCGGCCGCCACCTTCGCAGCGAAATTCCGCGTTCGCAGCAACGCACACGCCAGGGCGAGCAGCCGCGAAATCAATTCGCGACGCGATGACCGGTACGGTCACGAACAGCTTTGGATGATGGTGCGGCTTCAGTCCGGCCGGTTGAGCGTTGCGACCGGGACGGCCCTGGCGCCGGGACGCGATTGGTCCTTGTCCTTGCGGCTCAGCATTTCCCGAAGATAGGCGACGTTGGTCGTCGCCTCATCGGCCGGCAGATCGCCCTTGGCGATGGTCTCGGCTTCCGCAAAGCGGCCCTGCAGCCCGACTACCAGTGCGAGGTTCTGGCGGACCCGGCTGTCGGCCTTCGGGTTCGCATAGGCGCGCCGCAGCGTCGTTTCGGCCTGGGGCAGTTCCCGCGTCAGCATGTAGGAGAGGCCGAGGTTGGACAGCACCGACGGCTCTTCCGGCACGATCTTCAGCGCGGATTCATAGTAGCGACGGGCTTCGTCATGCTTGCCCATCTTGTCGAGCGTGGTGCCCTGTACCGACAGAATGCGCCAGTCGGGATTGGAGGGCGTGTGCGCGCGGGCGAGCACGTCGAAGGCCGCCTGCGAGTTGCCGTTGTCGGCGAGCGCGCGGCCGTAAGTCGCCAGCAGCGTCTTGTTGCCGGGGTGGGCGATGGTGGCCTGCTCGAGCACGGCGGCGGCCTGCGCGCGCTGCCCGGAGGCACGCAGCGCCTGCCCGTAAGCCAGTGCCGCCTCGGCGTCCTTCGGATTGGCGCGATAGCGCTCGCCGTAAACATCGACCGCGCGGCGCGGATCGTCGGGCGTGGCTTGCGCCTTCGAAGATGTCAGCGCGCCCGTCACGTCAGACATGGTCTGGCAGCCGCCGAGGCCTGCGGCGAGAACCGCCGTCACGGCTGCGGAGCTGAGGAATCGGGCAAGAGCCGCAGTGGGGAATCTTGCTTGGCGGGGCTGTCGACGCATGGCACTTCAACTCTTGGATATCTGGCGAATGGAGCCGAACGTGCGATCAATAGACTGTTAACCCTAACGGCCGGTTAATCGGACGTGCTATGCCGTCGGCAGCACCACCCTGCCCGTCCCCATCCGCGAGACACGCATGCAATCCCCGTTCGAAACCGCGCCGACCGATTCCATCCCGATTATTTTCGCGACCAGGTCGACCTGGGACGCGGTCCGCACTGAGCTTCCCGAACACGCCCGGCAGTTTGCGGCGGCCAACGATTTTGCGGCCAAGCCCGGCAAATGCCTGACGCTGCCCTCGCCGGATGGACGGATCGCGCAGGTCGTGTTCGGGATCGAGGATGCGGCCAGCAAATCCCGCGACCTGTTCC
>PNLC01000686.1 GCA_013822885.1 Bradyrhizobium sp. | reverse complement strand
GACAATTCCGGGATCAGCTTCTTCGACTTGTCGAGCACGCCGGGGACGTCGGTCAGCAGCAGCAGCCGCTTGGCCTTGAGCGCGCCCGCCACCGCGCCGGCAAAGGTGTCGGCATTGACGTTCAGCGTCTGGCCGTCGTGCGAGGTCGCCAGCGGCGCCAGCACCGGGATCAGCTCGTAGCCGATCAGCTGGTTCAGCAGCGTCAGATCCACCTTGTCGGGATCACCGACGAAGCCGAGATCGATCGCCTTCTCGATATTCGAATCCGGATCGACCATGGTGCGCGTCGTCTTCGACGCCTTCACCATGTTGCCGTCCTTGCCGGAAAGACCGACCGCCTTGCCGCCGGCTTCGTTGATGTAGCCGACCAACTGCTTGTTGACGGAGCCAGCCAGCACCATCTCGACGATCTCGATGGTGGCGGCATCGGTGATGCGCAGGCCCGCGGCGAATTCCGACTGGATGCCGAGCCGCTTCAGCATGGTCGCGATCTGCGGCCCGCCGCCATGCACCACGACGGGATTGATCGCGGTCTGCTCCAGCAGCACGATATCGCGGGCAAATGCCTTTGCGGTTTCCTCGTCTCCCATGGCATGACCGCCATACTTGATGACGATGGTTTCCTCGTCATACTGCTGCATATGCGGCAGCGCCTCGGACAGTATGCGGGCCTGATCGAGCGGGCTAATATTCTGCGTGGTCATGAAGCGGGTCTCGCCATTCCGGATGCCGGGCCGGGTTCTATCTGATTGGCGGGCAGGGCGCAAAGTGGGGGAATTGCAGGGGCTCGGACGCAGCGCAGCGCGTCAGTTGGACGTTACCCCTGACGCGGCCAGGCGGCCGCCACAGCCAGCCCCAGCCAGCTCGCGATCAGCAGCGTCCCGCCGGTCGGCGCCGCCATCGGAAACAGGCCGTGCCCGGCAAATTGCCGCAGCGTCAGGTCGCCGGCGAACAGGCCTGCCGCGATGACGAACCCGAAGGCGGCGACGATCCCGATGCGGGCGTGGATCACGCCACGGTCCGCGAGCGCGACGGCACCCAGTACCGCAGTTGCGTGAAACAGCAGCATCGACGAGGCGGAAGCCAGCCTTGACGCATCTGCGCCATGGGCGGAGGCCGCCGCCAGGATGACGCCGTCGGCGCCCATGATGGCGGCGAGCACGATCAGGATACGGCAGGCTCGGCTCATCAGGCGCGCTCGCGCAACAGGCGCACCATCGCGGCGCGCAATTCCGGCATACCCGCGCCGGAGCGCGAGGACGTCACCAATACTTCCGGGAAAGCCGCCGGGTGCCTGGCAAGTGCGGCCGTGGTCTCGGCGATGTTCTTGTCCAGTTCGGTCTTCTTCACTTGATCGGCCTTGGTCAGCACCACCTGATAACTCACGGCGGACTTATCCAGCGTCTTCAGCACCTCCTGGTCGACCTCCTTGATGCCGTGGCGGGCGTCGATCAGCACATAGACCCGCGCCAGCGTGGCGCGGCCCTGCAGGAACTGGTGAATCAGCTTGGTCCATGACGCGACCTGGGTCTTCGGCGCCGAGGCGTAGCCATAGCCCGGCATGTCGACCAGCCGGAGCCCGGCCTGGTCCGGGCCGTCGAAGAAGATCAGCTCCTGGGTGCGGCCCGGCGTATGCGAGGTGCGCGCCAGCGCGTTGCGGCCGGTGAGTGCATTGATCAGGCTCGACTTGCCGACATTGGAGCGGCCGGCGAATGCCACCTCGAGGCCGGCCATCGGCGGCAGCGTTTCGATCGAGGGCGAAGCCCACACGAATTGCCAGTCGCCGGCGAAGAGTCTTCGTCCCTCTTCGATCAGCCTCGCATCGATGTCGGTGGTCATGCGAAGGGTCTTCCATCCGTCATTGCGAGCGGAGCGACGGTTCTTGTTCTGTCATTCCGGGATGGTGCGCTGGCACCAGACCCGGAATCTCGAGATTCCGGGTTCGATGCTTCGCATCGCCCCGGAATGACGTTGGTCACGTCTTCTCGACGGCCTTCTTGACGAACATTGCCTTGATGTTGTCGAACAGTTCCACCTTCACGCCGTTCTTGTGCATGATGTAGCTCTGCTGCAGCACCGAGAGCAGGTTGTTCCAGGCCCAGTAGATCACCAAGCCTGCGGGGAAGCCCGCCAGCATGAAGGTGAAGATCAGCGGCATCCAGTCGAAGATCATCTTCTGGGTCGGATCCGGCGGCGTCGGGTTCAGCTTCATCTGGAACCACATCGTGATGCCCATGATGATCGGCCAGACGCCGAGCGCGAGGTAGAATCCGATCACCGGTATGTGCGTCGGATCGAAGGGCAGCAGGCCGAACAGATTGAACAGGTTGGTCGGGTCGTGCGCCGAAAGGTCCTTGATCCAGCCATAGAACGGCGCGTGGCGCATTTCGATGGTGATGAACAGCACCTTGTAGAGCGAGAAGAACACC
>PNLC01000685.1 GCA_013822885.1 Bradyrhizobium sp. | reverse complement strand
TGCCGGACACGATGTCGCCGTCGTGGTGTCGGCGATGTCCGGCAAGACCAACGAACTGGTGGAATGGTGCCGCGACGCCTCGCCGATGCACGACGCGCGTGAATATGACGCCGTGGTCGCATCGGGCGAACAGGTGACATCGGGATTGCTGGCGATCGCGCTTCAGGCGATCGGCATTCAGGCCCGCTCGTGGCAGGGCTGGCAGATACCGATCCGGACCTCGGATGCGCACGCCTCGGCGCGGATTCTCGAGATCGACGGTTCGGAGATCGTCAACCGCTTCAAGGACCGGAAGGAAGTCGCCGTCATTGCCGGCTTCCAGGGAATCAATCCGCAGACCAACCGAATCACCACGCTCGGGCGCGGCGGCTCGGATACTTCGGCGGTGGCGATCGCGGCGGCGATCCACGCTGACCGCTGCGACATCTACACCGACGTCGATGGCGTCTACACCACCGACCCGCGCGTGGTTCCCAAGGCGCGGCGGCTCGACAAGATCGCGTTCGAGGACATGCTGGAACTGGCATCGCAGGGCGCCAAGGTCCTGCAGGTGCGCTCGGTGGAACTCGGCATGGTCCACAACATGCCGGTATTCGTGCGTTCCAGCTTCGACAAGCCGGAGGATATCGACCCGCACGGCACCCCGCCGGGCACGCTGATCTGCAGCGAGGAGGAAATCATGGAAAGTCACGTCGTCACCGGCATCGCCTTTTCCAAGGACGAAGCCCAGATTTCCGTGCGCCAGATCGAGGACAAGCCCGGCGTCGCGGCTGCGATCTTCGGGCCGCTGGCGGACGCCAATATCAACGTCGACATGATCGTGCAGAACGTCTCCGAGGACGGCAAGACCACCGACCTCACCTTCACCGTTCCGGCGTCCGACTATACCCGCGCCCGCGATACCATCACCGCGTCGAAGGACAAGATCGGCTACATCAGGCTCGACAGCGCCACCGACGTGGCGAAGGTCTCCGTGATCGGCAGCGGCATGCGCAGCCACGCCGGCGTCGCCGCCAAGGGCTTCAAGGCGTTGTCCGAGCGCAACATCAACATTCGCGCCATCACCACCTCCGAGATCAAGTTTTCGGTGCTGATCGACGCCGCCTATACCGAACTGGCGGTGCGCACGCTGCACACGCTCTACGGACTCGACCAGACCTAGAACAATATTCTCCCAAACTCAGCGCTTGGCCTGATCGTCAGACCGGCGGCGGTTTGGTAGATCTCGCGCTTCGCTGGCGCAGCATCGCCAATGACCCACACGTTATTGTTTCTGGCAGGCCTTTTGCTTGGCAAAACAAGCCTCGATTGGCTATAGGCCTGAGAGGTGGGCTGCCGCAAACTGTGCCACGGTTATGGCGACCTCGATTCGGCGGACCAGGGCCTGCGGGCGGCGCCGAATGACTAAAATTGTTGGTTTTCGTGCGTTTCACACCAGCCACCGGCCATCCGGCCGGACGGCCCTGCGGGGGAGGATACCAGCACATGCGGAGCGCTTCGGGAGGTCCCCGCGTCTTGTTGAGACGGCTCCGCGAAACCATGGCGGAGCAGGTCTCCGCGCAGGAGCGCCTGGACAAGATCGTGGTCTTGATCGCGGCCAACATGGTGGCCGAGGTCTGCTCCTGTTACGTGCTGCGCATCGATAACACGCTCGAACTCTACGCCACCGAGGGTCTGAACCGCGATGCCGTGCACCGAACGGTCCTGCACGCGCATGAGGGCCTCGTCGGTCTCGTGTCCAGCGAGGCGAACCCGCTCAACCTGTCCGACGCGCAAACCCATCCGGCCTTCTCGTTCCGTCCGGAAACCGGCGAGGAGATCTATCACTCGTTCCTCGGCGTGCCGATTCTACGCGCCGGCAACACGCTCGGCGTGCTGGTGGTGCAGAACCGCGCCAAGCGTACCTATGTCGAGGAAGAGGTAGAGGCGCTGCAAACCACCGCCATGGTGCTGGCGGAGATGATCGCTTCGGGCGAACTGGCGGCGCTGGCCCAGCCGGGCGCGGAACCTGCGGCGCGGCACTCCCTGCACAAGACCGGCGCCATCCTCTCCGACGGCATCGCGCTCGGCCATGTCGTGCTGCATGAGCCGCGGGTCGTCATCACCAATTACATCGCCGAAGACCTGCCGAAGGAAATCAAGCGGCTGGATACGGCGCTGGGCAAGCTGCGCGCCGATCTCGACCGCATGCTGGAGCGCGGCGATGTCGCCGAAGGCGGCGAGCATCGCGAGGTGCTGGAAGCCTACCGCATGTTCGCCAACGACCATGGCTGGTCGCACAAGCTGCACGAGGCCGTCGCCACCGGCCTCACCGCGGAAGCGGCCGTCGAGCGCGTGCAGTCCGACACCCGCGCGCGCATGCTGCGTTCGACCGATCCGTACCTGCGCGACCGCCTGCACGACCTCGAGGATCTCGGCCATCGCCTGATGCGGCAATTGGTGGG
>PNLC01000684.1 GCA_013822885.1 Bradyrhizobium sp. | reverse complement strand
AGCATCGGGCGTTTCCGCACCATTATTGAAGCAGTTCTTGCATTGAAGCAGTTCGCATTGAAGCAGGTCTTCGGAACCAATCTTCGTCAGAATTTCTGGCCGCCATCCCCGGTCTTGCCGTCATCGGCCGCCCGGTATCGAACCAGGGTCTGGCAGCGCGACAGGAACGTCTTGCTCGCCGGGCCCGCGAGCAGGGCAGCATGTATCACATTTGACCGGCCCAGTGCCAAATCCAATTCCGCCGAAGTTAAAACGGTAATGGTCGCCGGAAGCGGCGATTCACCAATATTTCGGCTTCTTTGTCCGGCGATCGCGTCCAATTTGCGGATTCCGTCGGCCGCGCCGTCCGAGGCGTGAATCAGGGCTTCGGCCCTGCCCTGTTCGAGCAGGCCCTCGACCTTGGCAAAGCCTGAAACCACCTGGCCGGCCTTGGCGGCCATGGCCAGCGCCTCGGTCGCGCTCCGAACCAGCAAAGCTTCGGTGTCGGCGGGAAGGGTCGCGGCGACGCGGACGTCGCGCTTGAACCCCTTGCTAAATTGGTGACGGCGTACCGCTTCCGCAACGGTCCGGCGCGATGCCGAGATCCACAGGCCGCGGCCAGGCAGCTTGCGCTTCAAATCGGGGATTACTTCGCCCTGGGGCGAGACGACAAACCGGATCAGTTCGTCGATTCCGCGCACCTCGCGGCTGACCGCGCACATCCGCATGGTCGCGGACCTGTCGGTCCGCGGTCCATTGTCGAGATCGGGGTCGGCCAAAGCGAGCATGCCTGTCTTGTGGCTCCTGTCATCTGCGCACGGACTGCGCGCAGAATGGATATCCGGTGCTGCGGAACGCCCGCATCACGCCGTCTGGTCTTCGGTGGTCTCGGCCGCCGCGGATTGTTTGGCGAGGTCTTCCTCGGTGATCCAGCCGGCAATGACACGCGCCTGCATGATCAAGCGTTCGGCGTCGTCGCGCGAGATCTCGTTGGCATCGAGAATGCCGGGATGCTTGGTCGGCTCGCCGCCTTCCTTGCGCTCGGTCCAGCCGACCAGATCGTCGGTCGCACAGCCGGCCAGATCGTCGACCGACTTGATGTCGTTCTCGCCGAACTTGACCAGCATCTTCGAGGTCACGCCGGGCACCGTTTTCAAAGCATCTTCCACACCGAGCTCCTTGCGCTTGTTTTCCAGCTCCGTTTCGAGCTGTTCCAGATGTTCCTTGGCCCGGCTCTGCAGCTCGTTGGCGGTTTCTTCGTCGAAGCCCTCAATGCCGGCCAGTTCCTTGACGTCGACCAGCGCGAGTTCCTCGACCGATGTGAAGCCTTCCGACGCCAGCAATTGGCCGACCACCTCGTCCACGTTCAGCGCTTCCATGAACACCCGCGTGGAGTTCTCGAAGTCGGCCTGGCGGCGCTCGGATTCTTCCTGTTCGGTGAGGATGTCGATATCCCAACCGGTGAGCTGCGAGGCAAGGCGCACGTTCTGGCCGCGCCGGCCGATCGCCAGCGAGAGCTGGTTATTAGTGTCGGGGACGACGACCTCGATCCGCTCGCGGTCCTCGTCGATCACGACCTTGGCGACTTCGGCTGGCGCGAGCGCGTTGACGACGAAGGTTGCGATGTCGGGCGACCACGGAATGATGTCGATCTTTTCGCCCTGCAACTCGTTCACCACCGCCTGCACGCGGGAGCCGCGCATGCCGACGCAGGCGCCGACCGGATCCACCGAGGAATCCCGCGAAATCACGCCGATTTTGGCACGCGAGCCGGGATCGCGGGCAACCGCCTTGATCTCGACGATACCGTCATAGATTTCCGGCACTTCCTGCGCGAACAGTTTTGCCATGAACTGCGGATGGGTGCGGGAGAGGAAAATCTGCGGTCCGCGGGTTTCGCGACGCACATCGAAGATGTATGCCCGGACACGGTCGCCGTTGCGGAACACCTCGCGCGGCAGCATTTCGTCGCGGCGCACGATGGCTTCGCCGCGCCCGAGATCGACGATCACGCTGCCATATTCGACGCGCTTGACGACGCCGTTGACGATGTCGCCGATGCGATCCTTGAATTCCTGATACTGCCGGTCGCGCTCGGCCTCGCGCACCTTCTGCACGATCACCTGCTTGGCGGATTGCGCGGCGATGCGGCCATATTCCAGCGGCGGCAGGGTATCGGCGATGGTGTCGCCGACCTGGGCGCCGGGATTGGCGCGTTGCGCGTCCGCCAGCGAAATCTGGTTCGACGAGTTCTCCACGACGTCGACCACCAGCATGTGTCGCGACAGCCGCAGCTCGCCTTTCTTGGCGTCGATCTCGGCGTGAACGTCGGTCTCGCTGCCGTAACGGGCGCGGGCCGCCTTGGCGATGGCGTCTTCCATCGCGGCGATCACGATGCCGCGGTCGATCGACTTTTCGCGGGCGACCGCGTCTGCGATCTGCAGCAGTTCGAGTTTGTTGGCACTGAC
>PNLC01000683.1 GCA_013822885.1 Bradyrhizobium sp. | reverse complement strand
CCCAGCATGCCCTGCTCGCCGAAATACTCTCTTGCGAGATTGTCCGTCGACAGTGCTGCCGTGTGATAGGTCGGCAATGTGATCAGGTGGTGGAAGATGCCGGCACGCTTTGCCGAATCGGCCTGGAAGGTGCGGATGCGCTCGTCGGCTTCGATGCCAAGCGGCGTATCGTCGTATTCCGGCTTCATCAGGTCAGCCCGGTTGTACTTGCTGACATCCTTGCCGGCTTCCTTCATCGCGTCGTAGACCTGCCAACGGAAGTTGAGCGTCCAGTTGAACGACGGCGAGTTGTTGTAGGCCAGCTTCGCGTTCGGAACGACCTCGCGAATCCGGTCGACCATCTTGGCGATCTGCTCGATATGCGGCTTCTCGGTCTCGATCCACAAGAGATCTGCGCCGTTCTGCAGCGAGGTGATGCTGTCGAGCACGCAGCGGTCTTCACCCGTACCGGCACGGAACTGGTAGAGGTTGCTGGCGAGGCGCTTCGGACGCATCATCTTGCCGTTGCGGTTGATGATGACATCGCCATTCCTGGCATTGTCGGCCGTCACTTCCTCGCAATCCAGGAAGCTGTTGTACTGGTCGCCAATGTCGCCGGGCCTGTGGCTCACGGCGATCTGCTGCGTCAGACCGGCGCCGAGCGAGTCGGTGCGGGTCACGACGACGCCGTCTTCGACGCCCAGTTCCAGGAAGGCGTGGCGGCAGGCGCGAATTTTCGCCAGGAACACCTCGTGCGGCACGGTCACCTTGCCGTCCTGATGGCCGCACTGCTTTTCGTCGGACACCTGGTTTTCGATCTGCAGGGCGCACGCGCCCGCCTCGATCATCTTCTTGGCGAGCAGATAGGTCGCCTCGGCATTACCGAAACCGGCGTCGATGTCGGCGATCACGGGCACGACATGGGTCTGGAAGTTGTCGACCTTTTCGATCAGCTCCTTTTCCTTTGCCGTGTCGCCTGCCTTGCGGGCGGCGTCGATGGCACGGAAGATGTCGTTGAGCTCGCGGGAGTCCGCCTGGCGGAGGAAGGTGTAGAGCTCTTCGATCAGCGCCGGCACCGAGGTCTTCTCGTGCATCGACTGGTCGGGCAGCGGCCCGAACTCGGAGCGCAGTGCTGCGATCATCCAGCCGGAGAGATACAGATAGCGGCGATCGGTCTTGCCGCCGAAATGCTTCTTGACCGAAATCAGCTTCTGTTGCGCGATGAAGCCATGCCAGCAACCCAGCGACTGGGTGTACTTGGTAGGATCGGCATCATAGGCGGCCATGTCGGCGCGCATCAGCGCCGCGGTGTAGCGGGCGATGTCGAGGCCGGTCTTGAAGCGGTTCTGCAGACGCATGCGCGCCACGGCTTCGGCGGTCACGCCGTTCCAGGTCGGCTGGGTCTCGAGGAGCGCCTTGGCAGCTCCGATCTCGCTTGCATAGGAAGCCGGTCCCTGGATGGCCCGGTCATTGATGCCACGTGGCTGGAAGTTCATTTGCGTGTTCCTTTCGGTGACGACACCTGCAGCGTCACTCGACATTCGTGACAGTGCGTTGCGATACGTACCGTGAGGTAAACGACATAAACCTCATTTCGTACAGGGCGCTTGATTTCGAATGGTGATGTCATGTAACATCTAAACTTGTCATATATGTCATTTTGTAAATTTTGTCACAAAATGAGGCAAGGAACCTGCCATGGCCAAAGACTCCGGAAAAAAGCTGTTTGTCGGCCCCCGGTTCCGGCGGATCCGCCAGCAGCTCGGGCTGTCGCAGACCCAGATCGCCGAAGGGCTGGAGATTTCTCCGAGCTATATCAACCTGATAGAGCGGAACCAGCGACCGGTGACGGCGCAGATCCTGCTGCGGCTGGCGGAGACCTATGACCTCGACCTGCGCGATCTCGCCACTGCCGACGAGGACCGTTTCTTTGCCGAGCTGAACGAGATCTTCTCCGATCCGCTGTTCCGCCAGATCGACCTGCCGAAGCAGGAACTGCGCGACCTCGCCGAATTGTGCCCCGGTGTGACCCATTCCCTGCAGCGCCTCTATGCCGCCTATACCGAGGCCCGCCGCGGCGAGACGCTGGTCGCAGCCCAGATGGCCGACCGCGACGAGGGCTCCCGCTTCGAGGCCAACCCGATCGAGCGCGTGCGCGACCTGATCGAGGCCAACCGCAACTATTTCCCCGAACTCGAACAGGCCGCCGAGAACCTGCGCGACGAGATCAACGTCTCCGCCGAGGAACTGTTCGCCGCACTCGCCGCACGCCTGCGCGAAAAGCATTCGATCGTCACCCGCATCATGCCGGTCGACGTGATGCGCGAGACGCTGCGGCGCTTCGACCGCCATCGCCGGCAGCTTCTGATTTCCGAACTGGTCGACGGCTCCGGCCGCGCCTTCCAGCTCGCGCTGCAGATCGGCCTCGCCGAATGCGGCGCGTCCATCGACGCCATCGTCAACCGTGCCGGC
>PNLC01000682.1 GCA_013822885.1 Bradyrhizobium sp. | reverse complement strand
GCGGCTGATCGACCGCGCCGCCGACGAGATGGGCATCAACCGGCTCACACTGCGCAAGCGCAACTTCATCAAGCCGTCGCAACTGCCGTTCGCGGCGGCGAGTGGCGTGACTTATGACAGCGGTGATTTCGCTGGCGTCTTTGCCAAGGCGCTGGAAATTTCCGACCACGCCAATTTTGCCAAGCGCAAGAAGCAAAGCAAGAAGGAAGGCAAGCTGCGCGGCATCGCGGTCGGCTCCTATCTCGAAGTCACCGCGCCCCCGAGCGGCGAACTCGGCAAGATCACCTTTGAGCCGGATGGATCAGTGAAGCTGACGACCGGCACGCTGGATTACGGCCAGGGCCACGCCACACCGTTCGCGCAGGTGCTGTCGGAGCAGTTGGGCGTGCCGTTCGAGAAGATCACGCTGGAGCAAAACGACAGCGATCTGGTCCGCTTCGGCAACGGCACCGGCGGCTCGCGCTCGATCACGGCGACGGGTCAGGCCATCGTCGAAGCTTCCGCGCTCGTCGTTGCGAAGGGCAAGCAGGCGGCGGCGCACCTGATGGAAGCGTCCGAAGTCGACATCGAATTCGCCGACGGCCGCTTCACCATCGCCGGCACCGACCGCTCGATCGGCATCATGGAGCTGGCGCAGCGCGTCCGCGAAGGCAAGCTGCCGGAGGGCGCGCCCGAATCGCTCGACGTCGACCACGCCACCAAGGAGACGCCTTCGACCTTTCCCAATGGCTGCCATGTCGCGGAAGTCGAGATCGATCCCGAGACCGGCGTGACGCGGATCGTGCGCTACTTCGCCGTCAATGATTTCGGCACCGTGGTCAACCCGATGATCGTCGCCGGCCAGCTGCACGGCGGCGTGGCGCAGGGCATCGGACAGGCGCTCATGGAGGAAGTGAGTTACGA
The DNA here is from genome assembly GCA_013822885.1 of Bradyrhizobium sp. GTDB lineage: Bacteria > Pseudomonadota > Alphaproteobacteria > Rhizobiales > Xanthobacteraceae > Bradyrhizobium. The sequence goes on along the minus strand of PNLC01000682.1, from coordinate 1,548 downwards.
TTCCAGCGGCCAGCCGATCACCGGCTCGTTCATGGATTACGCCATGCCACGCGCGGAAGACATTCCGCCGATGGAAATCGGCGATCATCCCTCGCCGGCCAAAACCAATCCGCTCGGCACCAAGGGCTGCGGCGAAGCCGGCTGCGCCGGCAGCCTCGTCTGCATCGTCAATGCGGTGGTGGACGCGTTGTCGCAATACGGCATCACGCATATCGACATGCCGCTGACACCGGAGCGTGTGTGGCGCGCGATCCGTGAGGCGAAGGCGAAAGCGGCTTGAGGTGATTGACGTCGCCCGCTAAACATACAGCCGTCATCGCCCGCGCAGGCGGGCGATCCAGTATTCCAGAGACATTAGCGATAGTGCCGAGAAGCCGCGGCGTACTGGATTCCCCGCCTTCGCGGGGAATGACGGATGAGGTGAGGCGCGATGCCGTGCCCCCCTTCCCCTACGCCGCCGCTTGCTCGCGCGGCTGGTAGATCGCGATATGATGGCAATGTGCCAGCGGTGTCTTGCCGTTGGCGACCACCAGAGCGTCGACTTCGACGAAGCGATGGCCCTTCTTGTCGTAATTGCCGATGACCTTGGCGCGCGCGGTCAATTCATCGCCGATGCGCGCCGCAGACAGCAGTTGCATCCGGGTGCCGACGTGAATCCACGGACCCATGATGGCATTGTCGACGAGCACCTTGTTCATCACCCGCGGCAACAGGCCGGGATGGCCGAGCCCTTCGCGATCGTAAATCGGCTCAGTCTCGCGAATATCCGCCAGATATTCCCTGGCCGCATCCGCCCCCCACGAGCGCGGCACCGCGCCGAGCCATTTGCCAAGGGCATAGGACATCGCATCCACCGGCTTGCGCTCGCCTACTGCCGCAACATCGACAAAATCGGAAAGCGAAAAGGGTGGCGCTGCCGCCGGCAGCGATGCCGTGCCGGTTGCACAAAGCTCGCCCCGGCTCTCGACCTGGATGGCGAGCACGCCGTTGCTCTCCTCGCCGGAGACATCGGCGATTTCGCCGTCATAGACCGGCTTGACGAAGCGCGCCTCGATCAGCCCGCGCTCGAGAAAGGCCCGGCCCCATTTGGCCACCGGCAGGTGCATCATATAGGCCATCACATCGACACCGGGCACCAGCCCACCGATGAAGCCATAGCGCTTCGCCACGGTGTCATCGTGCATCTTGTTTTCGGAATGTATTGACGTGTTGTAGGCCGAGACCCGATGCGGCTCGATGCGGCTTGTCATGCCAGTTTCCCCTGATTTCTTGTTCTTTCCGACCCGTTATCGTACGCGAAGAAAGTGCCGTGGCAAGCTTGTTCCAACAGCTGTTTTCCTCGCATTTTTCCGCCCGGTGGAGTACCACGCGCCGATGATAAGATCTTACCGAATCCAATCCGACTGACTGACCTGAAGTGCCTGAATTGAATCCCACCCGCATCTATGTCGATGCCGACGCCTGCCCGGTGAAGGACGAGATCTATCGCGTCGCGCTCCGGCACGGCCTGCCGGTCAGCGTGGTCGCGGGCAATTTCATCCGCGTGCC
>PNLC01000681.1 GCA_013822885.1 Bradyrhizobium sp. | reverse complement strand
CCTGGCGCTGTCGCTGATGCCGGGCAAGCGCATCACCAGCGGCATCTCGGCGCTGATCGGCAAGAAGGACGGCAAGCCGATGTTCGCACTTGGACTGCCGGGCGCGCACCGGATTCCGTCCTGCGTGCTGCAGGCGGTGCTCAACATTGTCGATCACGGCATGAGCGTGCAGGAGGTGGTCGAGGCGCCGCGCGTTTTCAGTTGGGGGCTGGAGGCCGAAGTCGAGCGCGGATTTCCGGAGAGCGTGCATCGCGAGCTTACTGCACGCGGACACGACGTCGTCCCGGTCGATCATGTCGGCGGTGGCATGTGCGCCATCACCTTTGCGCCCGATGGCACCATGACGGGTGCGGGTTGCTGGCGTGCCGATGGCGTGCCGGCGGGGATGGGCGGCGGGCTGGCGCGCGCCAACACCTCGTTCTGGCCGGATCCGCGCCGGCCCAAATCGAAATAGATGTGTCGAAGTAGAAATGCCGAAGTAAAAAAAGCCCGGCCGATGCGGCCGGGCTTTGTTCTTGCGCCTGATGGCGGCGGTTACTTCGCGATGCGCAGCTTGGCCAGCGACTGACCGATCGAGTTGAACACCGACAAGGTCTGGTTGGCTTGCTTGACCTCGAAGAACTTGTCGGCGCCGCTGGCGCAGTACTTCAGCACGGACGAGGTCGGATCACCGCCCGTATTGACGTGAATGGTGTAGATCGTGACGCCGGCCTGCTTGGCGTTGTCGCAAAGGATCTTCTGCCGGGCGTCGATCTGCGAAGTGTTGCTGGTGAAGCGGTTCTGCGTATTCATGCCGTCCGACAGCAGGATGATCGCCTCTTTATAGGTATAGTTCGACGTATCCTTGGCAGGTGCGTTGAACGGTGCGCCCGTCCCGAGCGTCAGCCAGCCCCATGCCAGACCGATGCCCTGGTTGGTATTGCCGGTGGGCTGCAAGGTACCGATCATGGTCTTGAGCGCACCCCAGTCGTAGCTCAGCGGCATGATCGGCGGCATATACGGGTCGTTGCCCGTCTTGCAGTACTTTTCCGAGCCGGAGACGTATTCCTCGGCAACGACCATCGTCGGCGCATTGGACGAAGTCGGCGGCGTGTTCTTGGTGTCGTAGTCCTGCGTGCGGTCGGTGACGCAGCCGGTCCATTTGCTGGTGTCGTGCGTCCAGGTCTTGTTGTTGCTCTGGCAGGAACTCTTGGTCGTGTAGTTGGAGTTGCTGCACGTCCCCATGGTGTTGTTGGCGGCTTTCCAGACGCTCCAGTCGATCCAGGTCTCGTTGTAATAGCTCGAACCGAGGTTGACGTCCTTGGCGAAGGGAACGACGGAGATGTAGATGTCGCCCGGATTCTTGGCGAGCGGGCTCAACTGATCGATCAGGCTCTTGGCTGCCGTCTGCATTGCCGCCATCTTGCCGTCGTCCCTCATCGATCCCGTGACGTCGAGCGACATCGCGACCCGCATGCGGACGTTGCCCCAGGCCGAAGTGGCATTGACGTTGAAGTTGATGTCGTTGATGCCGACCAGCCTCATGAAGCTGGTGTCGATCTTGCCGTTGCCGGCGATCTCGATTTTCGAGCCGTTGCCGGACGCGGCCGTATAGGTCGCGGTTACCCCGACCGACTTCGCATCGGCGTTGGCATAGAGAGCCTTGAAATAGTCCTGGGCCTTCTGCGTGATCTGCGAGGTATTGATGGTGCCGTCCTGCAAATCCTTGGCCAGCATCAGGGACGTCGAGTCCATGGCTGCCTGCATCGAGGATCGGGCCGTGTTGGCGCGGGTATAATCGACCGCTGCGCCGACGAAGGTGATGATGGGCACCACGGCGATTCCAAAGAGGATTGCGATATTGCCCTGGTCTGATCGACCGAAGCTCCCGAGAAGGGCTTGGAGGCGGACCACCGCTGGTTGGCTTTTCATGGCGCTATCCCGATGAGTGAAACTGCGTTCAAGCTAGCTCGGGGGCCATGAAATCCTCGTAAAACGATACTCGGCATACGAACGAGACCGGCAACGGACGGTTAACCAATCCCGTGAGCCTGTCCTGATAGTCGATGGTTGTTGGCAGCAGCGCAGAGTTCCGGTTCGCGCATCGAAATACGCGTAAACCGTTGGCCACTACGGCGTTTTGCCGCAGAGCCGGCCCTTTGGCGGAACGTTTGGTGCGTTGCGAACTCTCGAACAATCGCTGCACCGCGTTCGTGGCTAACGACCGTTCAGCGCAACATTTAGCAATCAAAACAAATGAAGCAATTTGCCGCCTCGGTTAACAGGCGATGACTGCGCGAGTGCGAAAACTCGCCCCGATCCCGATGGATGTGACGGCAGTCAGTAGCCACCCGGCCCGGGGCCGCGGAAGCCACGCTCAAGCGCCTGCCTACAGCGCCTTGGTCCGCCTGAGCAGCCACCATGTCAGCGCGCCCGCGGCGACCACCAGCAGAAGCGCGTACCATGTGCCGCCCGAGCCGT
>PNLC01000680.1 GCA_013822885.1 Bradyrhizobium sp. | reverse complement strand
TCCGCGCCAGTTCGCGGCCTGCCACGCGAAGGCCTCGTGATCGATCACCTCGCTCGGGCCAAAGACGTCGTCGGGCTGAAAATCCGACGCCGGATCGGGAACGTCGATCTCGTCGTCGATGCGAAACTTGTAGCGTGCGCCCGGCGTGACGCCCGCGATGTCGGCAGTGAACCAGCCATCCTCGCGGCGCGTCAGCGCGTGCGCCTTCTCCAGCAGCACGTCGACACGTTTTGCCGCCGGCGCCCACAGCCGGAACTGCGCGCCGGCTTCGGTCAGCCTCGGCCCGAACTTGCGGGCGCTCATGCGGAGCCCGCGAAGGCAAGGACGGTACGCGGCGGCGCCTTGGTCTCGGCGCCCGAAACGAAATCGGCGGGGGTCTGCACGGTCTGCGCAGTGTTCAGCACCTGCTGCCAATTCTTGTATTCGTTCATCTCGGGCATTTTGAAACCGATCTCTTCGGGCGCGGCATTCAGGACGATAAAGATCGGCGCCTGCCCTTGTTCCATCGGACCCAGCACATAGGCGAGGAAGCGGCCGTCCGGAAATGTCCAGTCCGTTTCCGTCATCTCCTTGGCTGATGGCGTCAGCCACAACACGCCATACGAACCATCCGTGCGGCGGCCGTCGAGCCAGCGCTGGCAGCGGATCTGTCCGAAACGTCGACGCAGCGCGGTCATGTGGCCGACGAAATCGGTGAGGTCGTCGCCTTCCTTGCCGAGATTGCCCCAATCGACCCAGCCGATATCGTTGTCCTGGCAATAGGCGTTGTTGTTGCCATTCTGCGAGTTGCCGACCTCGTCGCCGGCCAGCATCAGCGGCGTGCCCTGCGCCAGGAACAGGCAGGCGAGCTGGTTCTTGCGGAGCTGCCGGCGCAGCGCCACGATGCCTGCGTCGTTGGTCGGGCCTTCGTGGCCGCAATTGTTGCTGTGGTTGTCGTTGGAGCCGTCGCGATTGTCTTCGCCGTTGGCCCCGTTGTGCTTCTCGTTATAGGCAAACAGATCGGCCAGCGTGAAACCGTCATGCACCGTGATGTGGTTGATGCCGGCGCGCGGCGCGCGGCCGTCGTGCTGGAACAGGTCGGACGAGGCGGTCATGCGGCGCGAAATATCGCCGATCAGGCTGCCTTCGCCGCTCCAGTACCGCCGCATCGCGCTGCGATAGCGGTCGTTCCATTCCGACCATTGCGAGGGGAAGGCGCCGACCTGGTAGCCGCCCATGCCGAGGTCCCAAGGTTCGGCGACCATCTTGACGTTGGCCAGCACAGGGTCCTGGCGCACCGCGGTCAGGAACGGCGCGTTGCGGTCGAAGCCGTGCGGTTCGCGCGCCAGCGTGGTCGCGAGGTCGAAGCGGAAGCCGTCGACATGACAGACCTCGACCCAGTAGCGTAGCGAATCCATCACCATCTGCATCACGCGCGGATGGGTGAGGTTGACCGAACTGCCGCAGCCGGTGAAGTCGTCGTAGTATCGCGGATTATCAGGCATCAGCCAGTAATAGGACGCGTTGTCGATGCCGCGGAACGACAGCGTGGGCCCCAGATGATTGCCTTCAGCGGTATGGTTGTAGACGACGTCGAGCATGACCTCGATGCCGGCGTCGTGCAGCCGCGCCACGGTGGTGCGGAAGGAATCCAGCGCGTTGTCCTGGGCATATCGCGGTTCCGGCGCGAAGAACGCCAGCGTGTTGTAACCCCAGTAATTCGACAGCTTCTTCTCGACCAGCATCCGGTCGTCGACCAGCCCGTGGATCGGCAGCAATTCGACGGTGGTGACGCCGAGCCGCTTGAGATGATCGATCATCGCGGGCGACGACAGTCCGCCATAGGTGCCGCGCAAGCCCGGCGGAACATCGCCGCGCCTCTGCGTGAGACCCTTCACGTGGGCCTCGTAGATGATGGTGTCCTGCCAGGGAATGTTGGGGCGCAGCATCTCGCGGCGGCCCCAGTTGAAGGTCTCGTCGACCACGACGGCCTTCGGCATGCCGCGCGCGTTGTCTCGCCGGTCGAACGAGAGATCCTCGCGCGCGCTGCCGGTGCGGTAGGCGAAATGCGCATCGCTCCACACCAGCCGGCCGGCAAGCCGCCTGGCATAGGGATCAAGCAAAAGCTTGTTGGCGTTGAAGCGGTGGCCGCGCTCGGGCGCATAGGGGCCGTAAACGCGATAGCCGTAAAGCTGCCCGGGGGATATGTCGTTGAGGTAGACGTGCCAGACGTCCTCGGTGCGTTCAGGCAGTTCGATCCGCTCCAGTTCGCGGCGGCCCAGGCTGTCGAACAGGCACAGTTCGACCTTCTCGGCGTTGGCCGAGAACAGCGCAAAGTTGGTGCCTCTTCCGTCCCAGCTTGCCCCGAGGCGTGAGGATGTTCCCCCCGTCAATCGCATGATCAGCTTTCCGGCACGAGGAAGATCGCAGCCAGCGGCGGAATCGTCAGAAGCAGTTCGGGCACCAGTGCCTCGCGTGTCTGAACCTCGCCGAC
>PNLC01000679.1 GCA_013822885.1 Bradyrhizobium sp. | reverse complement strand
TCTCGGCGCGATGCAGGTGGCGCAGAACGGCGACCTCGCCAACTGGATGATCCCGGGCAAGATGGTCAAGGGCATGGGCGGCGCGATGGACCTTGTCGCCGGCGTCAAGCGCGTCGTCGTTGTGATGGAGCACTCCGCCAAGGACGGCCCGAAGCTGTTGAAGACGTGCAACCTGCCGCTGACCGGCGAGAAGGTCGTCGACATGGTGGTGACGGACCTGGCCGTCTTCACCATCGACAAGCACGGCAAGGACGGCATGGCGCTGATCGAACTCGCCGACGGCGTTACGCTGGATGAGGTGAAGGCGAAGACCGAAGCCGAATTTCGGGTGGCGCTGAAGAACGCGTGAGGGTTTTCTTGTTCGCGTAGGCCGCGCACCTTGTCGTCATTCCGGGATGCTCCGAAGGACCAGACCCGGAATCTCGAGCTTCCGGGTTCGATGCTTCGCATCGCCCCGGAATGACTGCGTTACCAAGCCTCACGCCGGCCCCGCCGGCACGTCCGAAAACCGCGTCAGCCATGCCACCGGGCCGATGCTGGCGGCGACGATCAGCAGCGCCGCGAGCGCGCCTTCCTCAAAGCTGCCGCGGCTGGCGTACTGGTATATCGAGGTTGCCAGTGTTTCCACGTTCAGCGGCCGCAGCAGCAGCGTCGCCGGCAGCTCTTTCAGGCAATCCACGAACACCACGATGACGGCGCCGAGCATGGCGGGACGCAGCAGCGGCAAATGGATCAGCCGCATCGTCGTGGACTGGCCGGCGCCGGCGGCGCGCGCGCTGTCGTCGTAATCGCGCGGAATCCGCTCGAAGCCGGCCTTGATGAAACCGGTCGGCACCGCGAGGAAGCGGATCACATAGGCGATGACCACGGCAGCGCCCGAGCCGATCAGGATCAGACCCGGCAGCGAACTGCCGAGCCAGCCGGCGAACGCGTTCAAGGCGTTGTCGATGGCGAGCAGCGGCGCAAGCAGGCCAAGCGCCAGCACCAGTCCCGGCAGCGTGTAGCCGGTTTGCGCGATGTTCATCGCAACGAAGCGCAGCGCGGTGGGCCGCCAGCGCCAGGCCAGAATGGTCGCAAACCCCAGCAGCAGCGCCACGAGCGTGGCGATGCTCGCGAACGCCACCGAGTTGAACGCGTCGCGCCACAGCGCCATGTCGAAATTGGCAAACAGCCCGCGCCTGAAACTCTGGTGCGCCAGATACAGCAGCGGCACCAGAAATCCGACCAGGACCGGCAGCACGCATGCCGCGAACGCGCACGCGCCGCGGATGCCCGTGAGCGTTGTTCGCTGCGTCAGCCGCGGGCTTTCGGCGGAAAATTCCGTGGTGACGTTGCGGCGGCCGTAACGCTCGACCGCGATCAGGCAAGCCACGATGGCCAGCATGAAGCAGGACAACTGCGCCGCGCCGGCGAGGCTGCCGCGATTGAGCCAGGTCGTGAACACCGAAACGGTGAGCGTGCGGACGCCGAGATATTCGCTGGCGCCGATGTCGTTCAGCGTTTCCAGCGACACCAGCGCGACCCCGACCGCGAGCGCCGGCCGCGCCATCGGCATCGAGATGCGCCAGAAGGTGGTCCAGCGGCCGGCGCCAAGCGTCTTCGCCGCCTCGGTGAACTCGGCGCTCTGGAACTGGAACATCGTGCGCGCCGAGAGATAGACGTAAGGGTACAGCACCAGCGCGATCACGATGATCGCACCGGGCAGCGAGCGCAGATTGGGAAGCATGCGCACCGCGTCCTGCAGCGGAAACCAGACCGCAAGCGTGCGATGGATCAGGCCCAGCGGCTCGAACAGGTCGACATAGACGTAGGCTGCGAGATAGGTCGGGATCGCGAGTGGCAGCGGCACCAGCCACAGCAGCATCCGGCGGCCGGGAAATTCATGCAGCGAGATCGTCCACGCGGTGCCGGTGCCGATCGCAAGCGACAATGCGGCCACGCCGCCGAGCAGCAGCGCCGTGTCGAGCAGGCTCTGCGGCAGCACGTATTCGATCAGATGCTGCCAGAGGTCCGGCGCCGGCTGCAGCGCGAGCGCGATGATCGAAATGACGGGCGCGGCAACCAGGATGGCGGTCGCAACCGCGATGAACGCAGCGATGCGGCCCGAATGCGTGTTCGGACTCGCGCCGGCTAACATCGGGAAGAAGCCGAAAGGCCATGCAGCATTATGCCCTCTCCCGGGGAGGGAGAGGGCATGTTGGTGGAATGGCTTCGTTGGTCTGCGCGATCAATTATCGAATCCGACCTTGTCGGTCAGCGTCGAGGCCGCCTTGCGGTTGGTGACGATCTTGGCGATCGGCGTCGGATCGGCAGTGAGTTTGCCGTAGCCAGCAATCGTGGAGTTGACCGCGACGCCGGCGCGGACCGGGTATTCGTAGGTGGAGTCAGCGTACATCTGCTGCGCCTTGTCGCCGGCGAGCCATTCGATCAACTTGATGGCGTTGGTCTTGTTGGGCGCGTGCTTTGCAAGGAC
>PNLC01000678.1 GCA_013822885.1 Bradyrhizobium sp. | reverse complement strand
CTGCGATTCCGCCCGGTCAACATGGACGTGCTGCCGCTCTACATCGTGCTGATGCTGTTCCTGCCGCTGATCCTGTGGCTGATGAAGTGGCGCGCCGACGTCGCGCTTGCGTTGTCGGTGCTGCTGTACGCGCTGACCTGGCACTTCGACTGGTACCTGACGGCCTATCCCAGCGGCTTCTGGATCTTCAATCCGTTCTGCTGGCAATTGCTGTTCGTGTTCGGCGCCTGGTGCGCGCTGGGCGGCGCCGCGCGGATGTCGCGGCTCCTGGAGTCGCGGATCACGCTGTGGATCTGCGCGGCCTATCTCGTGTTCGCGTTCTTCGTCACGCTGACCTGGCACCTGCCGCAGCTCAGCTTCCTGATGCCGAAGCGGCTCGAACAGTGGATGTACCCGATCACCAAGACCGATCTCGATGTGCTGCGATTTGCTCATTTTCTGGCGCTTGCCGCCCTCACGGTGCGCTTCCTGCCCAGGGATTGGTCGGGGCTGAAATCGCGCTGGCTGCGACCATTGATCCTGTGCGGCCAGCATTCCCTTGAGATATTCTGCTTGGGCGTCTTTCTCGCCTTCGCGGGGCACTTCGTGCTGACCGAAGTTTCCGGTGGTGCCCTCATGCACGCGCTGGTCAGCGTCCTGGGAATCCTCATCATGTGGGGCGTGGCGTGGGTGATCTCGTGGTACAAGCACTCTGCCGACAAGGGAGCGTCCCGGGCGAAGTCCACCGTCGGCAATGCCGACATGGCGGGAGGGAGCATATGAGGCCCCGTTTTGCAGCCGTGCTGGGCCTGACGCTGGCCGCCGGCGTCGCGGCCGCCGGTTGGGCGCGTGCCGAGGAGGCCCAGACCTGCGAGGTCCCGGCCTATCTCCTGACCACCGAGAGCGTACTCCCCAGGGTTGCGGAGGCAATCAAGAACGCCCGTCCATTGAATGTCCTGGTGGTGGGCAGCCGCTCGTCGACCATCACTTCCGCGGGCGCCAGCGCCTACCCTGCCAGGCTGGAGGAGGCGCTGAAGGAGCGCCTGCCGTCGATCCCGGTTAATTTGTCCGTAGAAATACAGGCCGGCAAGACCGCCGAGGATGTCGCGCAGGGCCTCGTTAAGCTGGTGGAAGCAAAAAAGCCTACTTTGGTCGTCTGGCAGACCGGAACGGTGGATGCCATGCGCTCGGTCGATCCCGACGATTTCCGTGGGGCCGTCGACGAAGGCGTTGTTGCGATGCAAAAGGCGGGGGCCGACGTGGTGATGGTCAATCTGCAGTACAGCCCGCGCACCGAAACCATGATTTCGGCGCCGCCGTACCTGGATAGTATGCGCGTGGTGGCACAGCAGCACGATGTACCGCTGTTCGACCGGTTCGCCATCATGCGTCACTGGAATGAAGCTGGAGATTTCGATCTGGGCAGCAATGTCCATGGCACCGATATGGCCAAGCGGGTTCACGCCTGTCTCGGCCGCGCGCTGTCCAAGTTCGTGCTCGATGCAGCCCGCTTGGACCCGGCGCAGCAGAATTAAGGGAATTAGGATTAATGAGTTCTCACTGCCCTTTTCGGCCGAGCAAATTGCTGACGGCTTTCGCCGCCGCAGGCCTGTTTCTTTCGATGCCGGCCGCGCTGCCGCTTCATGCGCAAACGGCATCGCCGCAACAGGCCGGGCTCTCCGATACTCCCAAGCCTCAAGCAGACACCAAGCCTCAAGCCGACCACAAGCCGCAAGCCGACAACAAGGCCGAAGCGACCCAGCCGGCGACGACCGGCACCGGCAGCATGGCCGCCGTCAACCCGGCGCAAAAGGGCGTTGCCGGCAAGGCCATCGACAGGGTCAAGGAAGTCGCCAAATCGGCGACCGACATCTTCAGCCGCGTGCCCTGCCTGCCGCCGAAGGGCGGCTCCAAATCGATGGGCTCGCTGCCGCGCGTCGCTAGCAAGCTCGCCTCGGGCCAGCCGGTTGTGATCATCGCCTTCGGCTCGTCATCGACCGCCGGCTACGGCGCGACCTCGCCGGAATTCAACTATCCCAACCGGCTTGCCGCGCAGTTGCACCGGCAGTATCCAACCGCCGACATCACCGTCATCAACCGCGGCCAGGGCGGCGAGGACGCGCCCGAAATGATGCGGCGGCTGCAGACCTCCGTCATCGACATGCATCCGGACCTGGTGATCTGGCAGGTCGGCACCAACGCGGTGCTGCGCAATCTCGATCCGACCGAAACCGCGAAGCTTGTGGAAGAAGGCATCACGCGCATGCAGTCGGCGGGCGCCGACGTCGTGCTGATCGACCCGCAATATTCGCCGGCAGTCAACCAGCACGCGGAAAGCGCCGGCAGGATGATGAATCTGCTCGGCAAGGTCGCCGAGCTCCGCAAGGTCGGCGTGTTTCCGCGCTTTGCCGTGATGAAGGACTGGCACGAGAAGCAGGCGATCCCGATCGAGAATTTCGTGATCGCCGACGGCCTGCACATGAGCGACTGGGGCTACGCCTG
>PNLC01000677.1 GCA_013822885.1 Bradyrhizobium sp. | reverse complement strand
TTTCACCTCCTCGCCATAAATGGTGAAATCCTTTTCCACCTCGATGATGAGATCGGTATCGGCCAGCCGCACTTTATCACCGGTGGTGAGCCCGAACATGTCGGCATAGACGGAACGCTTGATTTTCGTGCTCACAGTGTACTCCTGGCAAGCTCGGCTGTTTTGTCGAAAGTCTGATCGAGCATCGCGTTGACACCGCGGCATCCGGCGACAACTTTCTCGGCCCAGGCGACGTAGTCCGCGAGATCAGCGCGCTCCGCCTCGTTTGGGTCCGGCACGATCCGCGCGCGGATGTTGCTGATCTTGTCGGCGATCTTGATCAATTTTGCGCCCGGCGATTTGTGCGGGGCTTCTTCGATCTGCTTTTGCCGGCGCTGATCTTTCGGCAGACTCATGTCGTCGGTCACCTCGACCACGATATCCGCGACGCGTGCGCCGAACCCTTCCGCCAGCTCCTCGCGCGTCGTTTCGGTGTCTTCGATGGTATCATGCAGCCAGCCGGCCGCGACGAGTTCGGCATCCAAGCTTGATGTCGCGACAGCAAGCAGGTTCGCGACCTCGGCAAGGTGGTTGACGTAGGGCTCGTTGCCACGGCCCTTGCGATCCATGCCGGTATGGCGACGCGCGGCGAACTCGGCCGCTCCGGTGACGAGGCAGATTCCCGTCAGCATTTCGCCTGCGCCGTTCACAGCTTTCCCTGCACGTCGCCACGAAAGCCGTAGACGACGCGCTTGCCCGCGAGCGCGACGAGTTGCACGTCGCGGGTCTGGCCGGGCTCGAAACGCACCGCGGTGCCGGCCGCAATATCGAGCCGCATGCCGCGGGCTTTCTTGCGGTCGAATTTCAGCGCGGGGTTGGTTTCGAAGAAATGATAGTGCGAGCCGACCTGGATCGGACGGTCGCCGGTGTTGGCGACGTTAAGCGTGACGGTCTTGCGGCCGGCATTGAGTTCGATCTCGCCGTCCTTGATGAAGCGTTCGCCGGGGATCATCTTTGTCTTCCCTCCGTCATTCGGGGGCGATGCGCGGCATCGAACCCGGAATCTCGATCAACAACTTCTGGATTCCGGGTTCACGCTTCGCGCGCCCCGGAATGACGATGACTATCGGATCGGCTCATGCACAGTTACCAGCTTTGTCCCATCCGGAAACGTCGCCTCGACCTGGATGTCATGGATCATCTCCGCAATGCCGTCCATGCACTGCGCGCGGGTAATGACCTGGGCACCTGATTGCATCAGTTCGGCGACGGTGCGACCGTCGCGGGCACCCTCGACGATGAAGTCGGAGATGATGGCAATCGCCTCGGGATGGTTGAGCTTGACGCCACGCTCCAGCCTGCGGCGCGCCACCATGGCCGCCATCGAGATCAAGAGCTTGTCCTTTTCGCGGGGAGACAGATTCATGCGAGCACTCTGGTAGTTTGACCTGGTTGAGCCACAGCCTCTAGTTTAGCCAAAGCCTTGGTAACGCCACGCCGCTGGCGCGGCCGAGCACGGCCATCATATCGGCGCGCAGCCGCGCCGCATCTTGGGCACAGAAACGGGCCATTGCAAATCCATTCCAGCAGGAGATGCCAACCTCGCCGCCGAACGATTCCGACGCTTCGCGGATCCGCTCCACCAGCGCCTCGTCGCCGGGCACGACCAGCGCCGTGCCGATCGCGACGCCGCCGTTTGCAATGGCCGGCCGCGCCAGCTTATCGCCGATGTCGCCGTCGAGCCGGACGGTTTCCGCAAACACCAGTTTACCCGCACGGCGCAGGCGCCAGCGATCGACGAACTCGCCATGCAGCATCTTTTCGCCCATCGCGGCGCGGCCGAACACCACGATTTCGCAGAGCAGAAGCGAGGCGTCCGTCGCCAGGTCGATATCGATGCGCCTGACGATGCGCGCCCGGTCGAACAGGATGGTCTCCTGCGGCAGCCATGACAGGTGCGCGCCACTCTCCGCCCTCAAGGCGATATTGAGCTGGGCGGCGGGACCGCCCGCGCGATAGACCTTTTCGGCCGCCGCCGTCGTCAGCGTCAGCCGCGCCCCCTCGCCGGCTGCGATGTCGATATCAAAACGGTCGCCGCCGGCAATGCCGCCGGCCGTGTTGACGAAGACGCCGGATAGCCCCTCCGCTTCCGGGGAAGGAAAGCGCACCCGCAGCGAACCGGATTCATGCAGCTCGCCGCGGCGGGTGACGCCATCCTGCAGGCGCACGCCGAACCGCACCGCGCCCTGGGCCCGGTTGGCCGCGAATGTCGCCGAAGCCGCGCGCGAAATATCGGTCCGCATCCGTCCCCCAAACGGCGTGATGGCGCCGCGATCTCAGAGCGCCATCTGGCGGCTAATCTCGGCGGGATCGAGGCTGGCGCGGTCGCAGGCATATTTCACCGCGCCGCGGTCCATGACCGCGAAATTGTCGCCGAGCTCGCAGGCAAAGTCGAGATATTGTTCGACCAGCACGATCGCCATGTTGCCGAGGCTGCGCAGATA
>PNLC01000676.1 GCA_013822885.1 Bradyrhizobium sp. | reverse complement strand
AAACGCGGCCCGCCGGTGCTTGCCAAGAACCTGATGCGCAATATCGGCCACCGCGACCAGCTCGCCTGGAAACATGTCGAACTGATCCGCAAAAAATGGAAGGGCAATCTCGTCGTCAAGGGGCTGGTCTCGCCCGCGGACGCCCGGATCGCGCGCGAGAGCGGGGTCGACGGCGTGATGCTCTCCAACCATGGCGGCCGCCAGCTCGACTACACCATGTCGGGCCTGCGCACGCTGCCCGAGATCGCCGCCGAAGCAAAGGGCATGACGGTGATGGTCGACGGCGGCATCCGCCGCGGCACCGACGTGATCAAAGCCTTGGCGCTGGGTGCGCATTTCGTCTGGGTCGGCCGCCCCTTCCTCTATGCCGCAATCGCCAGCGGCGAGGCGGGCGTGCAGCGGGCGATCACGCTGCTGCAGGCCGAGATCGACCGCGACCTGGCGCTGCTCGGCATCCGCTCCCTCAGCGAGATCACGCCGGATCTGGTGCGGAAGTTTTGAGTTGCCACACTCGCGCAACGAATGAGCTGTCGTCACCCGCGAAGGCGGGTGACCCGGTATTCCAGAGACCGTGGATCAAACCGAGGAGCCGCAGCGTACTGGATGCTCCGCCTTCGCGGAGCATGACAGACGGTGGATGCTGGTCCGGCGCACTCGATCTCACCCCAACTTGAACTTGCTGTAGGCCTCTTCGGTGGCGATGATCACGTGTTCGGCGCAGCCGTTGGTACGGTGGGGGTCGCAACGGGTCTCGTAGTCTGCCGAGGTCATCATGTCGATGAACGCTGACACCGTCGGATAATACACCAGCGCCAGATAGTCCCATTGATTGCCGTCCTGCCGCCCGAGCGCGACCGTTTTGGCGTCGCCGGTCCACAACAGGGTGCCGCCGCGCGCCTTGATCATCGGCACGGTGAGCGCGCTGTAGCGCAGATAAGCATCCCAGCCCGATCCGTCGCCGTCCAGCGAGCGTTCGCGAAAACGCATCAGGTTCACCATCACCACCGGCGCCTGCTGGTCCAGCTTCTCAAGACCCCTGACATTCAGCAATTCCACGCTCATCACCGGCACTCCAGTTTCATCGTCATAAAAAGCCCGCGGCATTGTAGCATTGCACACGCGGGACTTGTCGTGCGGCGGAAAATTTGAACCTATTCGGTCCGAGACCATGACCGACCCCGCACCAGCGCCGCCTGCCTTCCGTCCGGTCCGGTGGCTGAACAACCAGCCCTATCTGCTGCTCAGCCTGACCTCGCTGTTCTGGGCCGGCAACATCGTGCTGGCGCGCCATGTCGCCGGGCACGTGCCGCCGCTGACATTGTCCTGCCTGCGCTGGATCGGCACTTTTCTGATCCTGCTGCCGTTCGCATGGCCGCATCTGAAGCGCGACTGGCCGGTGCTGCGCGCGCATTTGCCGATGCTGGTGTTTTTGTCGGCGATCGGCTTCGCCTACAACAACGCGATTTCCTACTGGGCCATGCAGTACACCGAGGCGCTGAACGCGCTGCTGATCCAGTCCGCGGGGCCGCTGTTCGTGGCGCTGTGGTCGCTGGCGCTGTTCGGCGTCCGCCTGACCGGCGCGCAGCTCGCCGGCATCGCCATCTCGCTGGCGGGCGTACTGACGATCATCCTGCGCGGCGATTTCAGCGCGCTCGCCGGCATCAGCTTCAACCGGGGCGACCTGATGTTCGCCAGTTCGCTGGTGTCGTTCGGGCTGTATTCGGCGCTGATGCCCCGCCGGCCGGTGACGCACGCCTTGTCGCTGATCTCGTTCACCACCTGCTGCGGCGCGATGATGCTGCTGCCGTTCTCGATCTGGGAGTTCTCGACCGGCGTCACGCTGAAGTTCGACCTGATTTCGATGACGGCGCTGGCCTATGTCGTGATCTTTCCGTCCACGCTGGCCTACACGTTTTTCAACCGCGGGCTGGCGCTGATCGGACCGAACCGCGCCGCGCCGTTCTTTCACCTGGTGCCCGTGTTCGGCTCGGCGATGGCGATCCTGCTGCTCGGCGAGCAGTTGCGGCTGTTCCACCTGGTCGGCTACGTGCTGGTGCTGGCCGGGGTGGTGATCGCATCGCGCCGGGCCTCGGCAAAAGCCTGATTGATCGACGTGTCCCGGACGCGGCGCAGCGCTTCTTCAGCGCTGCTCCGCAGAGCCGGGACCCAGCCGGCAGGCCCCGGTTCAGCAGCGCATCACTTCGTGATGCACTGCGCCCGGGGCACGATTTTGAGGCATGCGGCGTAGCGTCTTACCGGCTTCCCCTTTGATCCCGGGCGGGCTAGCTTGCCGGCCAATTGACCAAAAGCAACCTGAGGAAACGACTATATGTTTGAACGATTGAAGCGGTACCGGCACGTCGCGGCGGCGGCCCCCCTGATGCTGGCATTGATCGCCACGGCTTCCGCGCAGGCCCCCTACCCGAACCGCAACATCACGCTGGTGCTGCCTTTCGCCGCCGGCAGCGGCACCGACACCACGACGCGCC
>PNLC01000675.1 GCA_013822885.1 Bradyrhizobium sp. | reverse complement strand
GCTGTCCGACGTCGGCGAGAGCCTGCGTCCGGTGATCGACACGCTGCGGGCGTGGGGCGAGAGCCATCGGGAACGGCTTTCCTGTGCGCTTGCGCCTGAAAGCGTCGAGGAGCCTGAGCGCGCCGCGTAGCCTGCAGTATGTGTACCGCGTTATCTTCTTTCGCTATCGCGCCGCATCCATATGTGTAGCGACAAGTTCCGGGATTTTCGCATGAATTTGATCCGCTCCCTGGCCCTCGTGCTGGCTTCCGCCGTCGTTGCAACACCGGCACTGGCGCAGGACCGCCGCGTGCCATCCTCCGGCGCCGAACTGCGGCTGTCTTATGCGCCGATCGTGCAGCGCGCGCAGCCCGCGGTGGTGAACGTCTACGCCGGCAAGACCGTGCAAGTGCGCAATCCGCTGCTGGACGATCCGATCTTTCGCCGCTTCTTCGGCGTGCCCGGCCAGCAGCCCGAACAGATGCAGCGTTCGCTCGGATCCGGCGTGATGGTCGATGCTTCCGGGCTTGTCGTCACAAACAACCACGTCATCGAGGGCGCCGACCAGGTCAAGATTTCGCTTGCCGACAAGCGCGAGTTCGAGGCCGAGATCGTGCTCAAGGACAGCCGCACCGATCTGGCCGTGCTGCGCATCAAGGATACGAAAGAGAAGTTCGCAACGCTCGACTTCGCCAATTCGGATGAGTTGCTGGTCGGCGACGTGGTGCTTGCGATCGGCAATCCCTTCGGCGTCGGCCAGACCGTCACCCACGGTATCGTCTCGGCGCTGGCGCGCACCAAGGTCGGGATCACCGACTACCAGTTCTTCATTCAGACCGATGCGGCGATCAATCCCGGCAATTCCGGCGGTGCGCTGGTCGACATGACCGGCAAGCTCGCCGGCATCAACACTGCGATCTTCTCGCGCTCGGGTGGATCGCAAGGCATCGGCTTTGCCATTCCCGCCAACATGGTGCGCGTCGTGGTGGCCTCCGCCAAGAGTGGCGGCAAGGCCGTCAAGCGGCCCTGGCTGGGGGCAAAACTGCAGGCGGTGACGCCTGAAATCGCCGAGACGCTGGGGCTGAAAATTCCGAACGGCGCATTGGTCGCCAATGTCGCGCCAAACAGCCCGGCGGCGCGCGCAGGGTTGAAACCGTCCGACCTGATCGTGGCGATCGAAGGCCAAACGATCGACGATCCCAATGCATTCGACTACCGGTTCGCGACCCGCCAGCTTGGCGGCAGCGCGCAGATCGACGTCCAACGCGCCGGCAGGACCGTCAAGCTGACGGTCGCGCTGGAGACCGCGCCCGATACCAACCGCGAGGAAATCGTCCTCACCGGGCGCTCGCCGTTCCAGGGCGCCAAGGTCGCCAATATTTCGCCGGCGGTCGCCGACGAACTGCATCTGGATTCCCAGACCGAGGGCGTCGTGGTGATCCAACTCGACGACGGCAGCACGGCGGCCAGCGTCGGCTTCCAGAAGGGCGACATCATCCTTGCGGTCAACAACCAGAAGATCGGCAAGACCAGCGATCTCGACAAGGCCTCGAAAGTATCGTCCAGGCTCTGGCGCATCGTCGTGGTTCGCGGCGGCCAGCAGATCAACGTGACGCTGGGCGGATGAGCCCGAAGCAACCCCGGGAAGCTGCCAACCTCTTTGCTGCGGCGGGGATGGAGCATGACGCGCCGCATCCGCTGCCTGACAGGCTGCGCCCGCGCTCGCTCGCCGATGTCGTAGGCCAGGACCATATCCTCGGTCCCGATGGCGCGCTGACGCGGATGCTGGAAACGCGCACGCTGGGCTCGCTGGTGTTCTGGGGACCGCCCGGCACCGGCAAGACCACGGTGGCTCGCTTGTTGGCCGACGCCACCGAACTGCATTTCGAGCAGATTTCCGCGGTGTTTTCCGGCGTCGCAGACCTCAAGAAGGTGTTCGATGCGGCGCGCGCCCGGCGCGAGATGGGCAAGGGGACGCTGCTGTTCGTCGACGAGGTGCATCGTTTCAACCGCGCCCAGCAGGATTCGTTTCTGCCCGTGATGGAGGACGGCACCGTCGTGCTGGTCGGCGCCACCACGGAAAATCCGTCGTTCGAACTCAACGCCGCGCTTTTGTCGCGGGCGCGGGTGCTGGTGTTCCGCTCGCTGGATGCCGACGCGATCGAGAAGCTGTTTACGCGTGCCGAGAAGGTCGAGGGCCGCAAACTGCCACTCGACACTGAGGCGCGCGCTGTGCTGGTGCGCATGGCCGACGGTGACGGCCGCGCCTCGCTGACGCTGGCCGAGGAAGTCTGGCGCGCCGCCCGCAAGGGCGAGGTATTCGACGCCGCACAACTGCAGGAAATCCTGCAGCGCCGCGCGCCGATCTACGACAAATCCGCCGACGGTCATTACAACCTGATCTCGGCGCTGCATAAATCGGTGCGCGGCTCCGATCCGGACGCGGCGCTGTATTATCTCGCGCGGATGCTGGATGCCGGCGAGGATCCGCTGTTCCTGGCGCGGCGGGTGGTACGGATGGC
>PNLC01000674.1 GCA_013822885.1 Bradyrhizobium sp. | reverse complement strand
CTCTGCGATGAAGATGCCTTCGAGCAACTTCCGCATCAGGGCCGAGTCGTCGGCGATCAAGAGCCGGATCACGAAACGGTCACAGGTGCATTGAGTTTGGAATAGGTAAACTTGGCGAGAAGATCAGCCTCGACCTGATCGAGCAACTGTGCGGGATCGACGAGCAGGATCAATTGACCGCTGGCTTCAAGATTGACCAGACGCGAGATCAGCCGCATCTGTTCGGGCGACAGTTCGGGCGCCGGGCAAATGGCATCGATCGGTACTTTCAAGATCTTGGAGACGCTGTCGACAAGGAACCCCGCAGTCACCCCGCCGATCGTCAGCACGAGAATGCGACGGGAACCGAGCTGTTCCGTACCGTTCAGATCAAAACGACGCCGCAGGTCCACAACCGGAACGACGCTGCCGCGCAAGTTCATCACCCCGTCGATGAACGCGGGCGATTTCGGCAACCGGGTGATATGCTCGGGCGGGCGGGCGATCTCGCTTACCGCGGCAATCGGAATGCCGTAGTCCTGATTGCCCAGCCTGAAAATAATGAACTGCTCGTCTGCCATGGCGTTCGTTTCAGCTTGCAACCCCGGTTCACTGGCCGCCTGCTCGTCCAGGATACGCTGAACAAGCTCCGACCGAAACAACCGGTCCGGCGACAGCAACGCGACCAATCGGCGTCCGCCGTCGAGCCGGCAAATCGACGTAATCTCCGCGTCTCCGTCCCCACGCGTCAGCAAAGTCGGTGCTGGATCGACCATGTCCGGGTCGAGACGGAGAATTTCCCGGGTCGCATCGATCACAATTCCGACCGCGCCTTCACCGATCGACATGACAACGACCTTGCCGCGCGGTCCGTGTTGATCGCCGATCGGAAGACCCAACAAAGTACGTAACGAAACGAGCGGGAGAAGGCTGTCCCGCAGCGTCACCACGCCCAACACGGCGTTTTCCGGACGAGGCAATTCCGAGACGTGGGCCGGCAGCGGAATGATCTCTCGCACCCGGTTGATCGGCAAAGCGTATTCCTGCTGACCGAGATTGAAACTCAACAGCGAGATCAGCGCCTTCGCTGGCGTCCCGGTAGGCGCGCTTTTGGCAAGCGATGTCCGGGTTTCTGTCGGCGTCGAAGAAGTACCGAGCCAAACGAATTGCCCGTGCAGAAGACGCGAAGGACTCAACAGCTTGATTGGGCTATCGCCTTCGGCGCCTTTAATAACACCGTCCAGCAGTACGGAACCATCGGCAACGATGCCGGCATCGTCCTTTTCAAGTTGGCCGGTGGCAACTGCAAGCAGACCCCGGATGCCGTCGACGACGAACCCGACCGGGTTGTCGCCGCGCACGACGATCACGCGCGTCGACCTGTCCGTTGCTACATCCGGCAAATGCAGGAGAGCCCGCAGGCTCACGACCGGCATCACGACGCCGCGACGATTGGCCAATCCGAGCAGGCTCGGCGGCACGAGGGGCATATGGGCGAGAGACGGCGACCGGATGATTTCTGCGACGACGTTAAGACGCAGACCGAAGGGCTCCCCCGCAAGCTGGAACACCAGGAGATCTTCGAGCACCTCATCAGTAACAAGCGAAGCACTGTCCGTCGAAAGATGGGCCTTCTTCCGGGTCTGTTCCCGTCTGCTAGCCATCGCGGCTCTGCATGGTTTCGGCCAGGGAGGCAATTTCCTCGATAGCCGCTGCGAGATCTTCCGTTCCTCTCGCCTGCTGCTTGGCAGCAGCCGCCGCCTGGGCTGACGCGCTGGCGGCTTCCTCGGCGACCGAGGCGACCTGGCGCGCACTTTGACTGACGTCCTTCATCGAAGCGAGGATAGCTTTGGCGCTGGTCGCGATCTGGTCGTTGCCGGCAGCGATCTGGGCGACGTCCTTTTGCACGATCTCAAAGCCGGCCAGCACAGCATCGGTCTTCTGGTTTTCCGTCTCAGCGCTGCCAATCACGCGCTCAAGTTCGCGGCGCACGGCCGTAATCTGCCCTTGGATCGCGCGTACCGTTTCCTTAATGCGCGCGGCATTCTCGCTGGAGTCGCGGGCGAGGCTGCGGATGTCCTTTGATACGACAGCGAACCCCTTGCCGAACTCACCGGCACGCGCGGCTTCCACCGAGCCATTCACGGCCAACATATTGGTCTGGATCGACACCATGCTGATACCATCAACAATCTTGTCGATACTGGCGCTGATGCTTTCAAGTCCGGCAATCATATCGAGGCTTTGACGCGTCGTTTCGATCGATCGCATCACGCCCTGCGACAGGCTGGCAATCTGCGACCGGCATTCGCCGAGCATGGCGTCCATCCGTTGCGTTCGCTCCACCGATGCGACGGCGCTCTCGCGGAACGATAGAGCGGTCTTTTCAACCTGATTCATCGCTGCACTGGCTTGCTGGGTCGCCGCAGCCTGCTGTTGCGCTCCGCGGCTGATCTGATCAACTGCAGTCATGATTTGCGCGGCTGATCCCGACATTTCCTGAACAGCAGTGGAGAGCTGCTCGGCCGCGG
>PNLC01000673.1 GCA_013822885.1 Bradyrhizobium sp. | reverse complement strand
TTACACCTATGAAGAAGCGCTGCAGCAGGTGCTGAACCGGCTGTCGCAGCTGGCGCCGTTGCCGGGCAACGCCCAGCCGGGCATTTCGCCGCTGAGCCCGACCGGCGAAATCTTCCGCTACCGGCTGAAGGGACCGCCGAACTACAGCGTCCTTGACCTCAAGACGCTGCAGGACTGGGTGTTGCAGCGCCGTTTCCGTGCCGTGCCAGGGGTGATCGACGTCACCGGCTGGGGCGGCAAAACCAAGACCTATGAACTGCAGGTCGATTTCAACAAGCTGGTCGCCAACGGGCTGACGCTGCCGCAGGTGCTGCAGGCCGTCGCCAACGCCAACATCAATGTCGGCGGCAATACCGTCAATATCGGCGCGCAATCCGCCGTGGTGCGCGGCGTCGGCCTGATCCGCTCGATCGACGATCTGAACAACACCATGCTGTCGCAGTCGGGCGGCAATCCGGTGCTGGTTCGCGACGTAGCGCAGGTCACGATCGGCGAGAAGCCGCGGCTCGGGATCGCCGGCCTCGACCAGGACGACGACATCGTGCAGGGCATCGTGCTGATGCGGCGCGGCGAGCAGAGTTCGCCGACCATTGCCCGGGTCGAAAAGCTGGTTCGCGAGATCAACAATTCCTCGATCCTGCCGCCCGGCGTGAAGATCGAGCGGATCTACGACCGCAAGGACCTGATCGACATCACCACGCACACGGTGCTGCACAACATGGTGGTCGGGATCATCCTGATCGTGCTGCTGCAGTGGATATTCCTCGGAGACCTCCGAAGCGCGCTGATCGTCGGCGCCACGATTCCGTTCGCGCTGTTCTTCGCCGTCATCATCCTCGTCCTGCGCGGCGAATCCGCCAACCTGCTGTCGGTCGGTGCGATCGATTTCGGCCTGATCGTCGACGCCACCGTGATCATGGTGGAGGCGATCTTCAGAAGGCTCACCCAGACCACCGCGCTGTCGGAAGCCGGGCGCAGCCACATCTCGTTCGACACTAGGATGGGGATGAAGAGCCGCGCCATCATGTCGGCGTCCGCCGATGTGTCGCGCTCGATTTTCTTCGCCGCCGCCATCATCATCGCAGCCTTCCTGCCGCTGTTCACGCTGAGCGGCGTCGAGGGCAACATCTTCGGGCCGATGGCGCGGACCTATGCCTACGCGCTGGCCGGCGGCCTGATCGCGACCTTCACCGTGACGCCGGCGCTGAGCGCGATCATCCTGCCGTCGCATTTGGAAGAGGCCGAAACCTGGATCGTGAAGAAGCTCGACCGGATCTATGTTCCGGTGCTGCATTGGGCGATCGGCAACCGCAGGATCGTCCTGACCGGCGCCGCGGGCCTCGTGGTGTTGACCATCGTGTTCGCGCGGCTGCTGGGGTTGGAATTCCTGCCCAAGCTGGAAGAGGGCAATCTGTGGATTCGCGCCACGCTGCCGCCGACCATCTCGCTGCAGGAGGGCAACGCCTACGTCAACGAAATGCGCAAGATGATCCGCGCGCGCCCCGAAGTGGAATCGGTGGTATCGCAGCATGGCCGTCCGGACGACGGCACCGATGCCGCCGGCCTCTTCAATGCCGAATTCTTCGCGCCGTTGAAGCCGAACAGCGAATGGCCGGGCAGCCGCGACAAGGACGATCTGACCGCGGAATTGCTTGGCCAATTGCAGGACAAGTTCCCGGGCGTCGAGTTCAACTTCTCGCAATATCTGCAGGACAACGTCTCGGAGGCGGTCTCCGGCGTCAAGGGCGAGAACTCGATCAAGCTGTTCGGCAACGACCTGCAGGCGCTGACCGACACCGCGAACAAGATCAAGTCCGTGCTCTCTACGGTGCAGGGCGTCACCGACCTTGCAGTGTTCACTTCGCTCGGCCAGCCCACCATCCAGATCGACATCGATCGGGCGCGGGCCGCGCGCTACGGTCTGTCGCCGGGCGACATCAACGCCACCATCAAGGTCGCGGTCGGCGGCGACAGCGCAGGCGACCTGTATGAACCCGGCAGCGACCGGCATTTCCCGATCATCGTTCGCCTTGCGCCGGAATACCGCAAGAGCGCTGAAGCTATCCATAACCTGCGGATCGGGGTCGCAGGGCAGGGCGGCGGCATCACCCAGATCCCGCTCAGCGAGGTTGCCTCGATCAACCTGATCTCGGGCGCCGCTTATATCTACCGCGAGCAGCAGGAGCGCTATCTGCCGATCAAGTTCTCGGTCCGCAACCGTGACCTCGGCAGCGCGATCCAGGAAGCGCAGGAGAAGGTCGCAGCCCAGGTCCAGTTGCCGCCGGGCTCACGGATCGAATGGGTCGGCGAGTTCGGCAATCTGCAGGACGCCATCAAGCGGCTGTCGATCGTGGTCCCGATCAGCCTCGCGCTGATCGGCGTCCTTCTGTTCTTCAATTTCGGCTCCATCGTCGACACCCTGCTCGCCATGAGCGTGATCCCGATGGCGATCTTCGGCGGCGTGCTCGGGCCGTTGATTACCGGGATCCCCTTCAGCGTGTCGGCGGCGATCGG
>PNLC01000672.1 GCA_013822885.1 Bradyrhizobium sp. | reverse complement strand
ACGCTCGACCACAAGCTGCTGAACAGGATCGAAGCGCTGGAAACGCCGACGCTGGAAAACCTGTCGCGCTTCATCTGGGAGCGGGTCCAGCACGCCGGCAAGATCACCCGCGTCAGCGTTCACCGCGACAGCTGCAACGAGAGCTGCACCTACTTCGGACCACAGGGCTAGGTATTCACTCCCGTCATTGCGAGGAGCGTCAGCGACGAAGCAATCCATCTTTCTTTCCGTGGCTCGATGGATTGCTTCGCTTCGCTCGCAATGACGGAAGATAACGTTGGGAATTCCGCATGGACATGTCGCTGATCGAAGAACGCAAGACGCGGGCACGGAACTGGTTCGAAGCCTTGCGCAACGACATTTGCGCGGCGTTCGAGCGGCTGGAAGACGATGCGCCGGCCGCGCTCTATTCCGGCGACGCCGGGCGTTTCGTGCGCACGCCGTGGGACCGCACCGACCATACCGGCAAGCCCGGCGGCGGCGGGGTGATGTCGATCATGCGCGGCCGGCTGTTCGAAAAGGTCGGTGTGCACTGCTCCACCGTGCATGGCGAATTCGCGCCCGAGTTCCGCGCCCAGATCCCGGGCGCCGCCGACGATCCGAGGTTCTGGGCGTCGGGCATTTCGCTGATCGCCCACCTGCATAATCCGCACGTTCCTGCCGTCCACATGAACACCCGCTTCGTGGTCACGACCAAGGCATGGTTCGGCGGCGGGGCGGACTTGACGCCGGTGCTCGACCGGCGGCGCACCCAGGAAGATCCCGACACGCTGGCCTTCCATCAGGCCATGAGGGACGCCTGCGAAGGCTCGCACGGCGTCGCCGACTACGACAAATACAGGAAGTGGTGCGACGAATATTTCTACCTGCCGCATCGCAAGGAAGCGCGCGGCATCGGCGGCATCTTCTACGACTGGCATGACTCCGGCGACTGGGACGCCGACCTCGCCTTCACGCAGGACGTCGGCCGCGCCTTCCTGAAGATCTATCCCGAACTCGTCCGGCGCAATTTCGCCCTCGCCTGGAATGCCGCCGACCGCGAGGAACAGCTGATCCGGCGAGGACGCTACGTCGAGTTCAACCTGCTGTACGATCGCGGGACCATCTTCGGGCTGAAAACCGGCGGCAATGTGGATTCCATCCTTTCGTCGATGCCGCCACAGGTAAAGTGGCCATGATCGCATGATCAGCTTGTCATGACCGGTCGTTAAGATGCGATTCGTGTCATGTATCAAGGAGCTGAACATGGAATTGAAGCCAGGGGATGTCGTCATCCTGAAGTCGGGCGGCCATCCGCTTTCCGTTGTGGAAGTCAACGGGGACAAGATCGGTTGCGTGTGGATGGGCAATGAAGGCGATCTCTTTCGCGAGACGCTGCCGCTTGCCGTGCTTGAACTCGCAGAACCATCCGACGAAGAGGATGAAGACGACGACGAAGAAGAGGATGAAGACGACGAGGAAGAGGAAGACGACGAAGAGACCGAGAAAAGCAAGGTTGCGTAGCTGACTCCTGACGTCGCCCGGCACACGCGGCCCGGCGACGTTTCTTCCTGGATTCGACCCGGTGCAGGGGATCTGATATTCGCGGCCTGCCGGCCGCAGCTTCCCGCGGTCGAATACCGCCGGAAGTGAAATGGCCCTGATGCGATGACCGAACTGCCCCGCGCAATGCTGATCGACATGGACGACACCATCCTGTCGGCCTATGGCCGCCCGGAGATCGCCTGGCATAACGTCGCTGCGGAATTTGCCGCCGAATTCGGGCCGTTCACGTCGCAACAGGTCGCAGGTGCAGTCCTCGATTCCGCGCGAAAATTCTGGGCGGTGGCCGGGGCCGAATGGCGGATGAAGCTGGATGAGGCGCGGCAATTGGTCGTCGGAGACGGGTTTGCCGCGCTCGCGGCCGGCGGCCACGCCCTGCCCGCGGATCTGGCGGCGCGGGTCGCCAACCGCTTCACGGCGTATCGCGAAGAGGAAATGTTCGTCTTCCCCGGCGCGCACGACGCCATCGACGAACTGAAAGCGCGCGGCGTAAAACTCGGGCTGGTCACCAACGGCGCGGCCGGCGCCCAGCGCGCCAAGGTCGAGCGCTTTGCGCTGTCGGATCGCTTCGATCACGTCCAGATCGAGGGTGAGCACGGTTTCGGCAAGCCGGAAGAGCGCGCCTATTTGCACGCCATGCAGGCGCTGGGCGTCACCGCATCGGACACCTGGATGATCGGCGACAATCTGGAATGGGAAGTGGTGGCGCCGCAGCGCCTCGGCATCTACGCCATCTGGATCGACGTGCACGGCGACGGCCTGCCCGAAGGCTCCACCGTGAAGCCCGACCGCATCATCCGCTCGCTGACCGAACTGCTGCCCCAGCGCACTGATAGCAAAGGCTGAAATTCCACGCACGTGCTGCCCGGATCAGTGCCGCAGCGGCACGCTCACAGGCGGTGATCGCGGGCGAAACGGGCGGCCGCCTGGTCGGCGATATCGGCAAGCGCGGATGGGTCCAGCGGAAAATCCGCGG
>PNLC01000671.1 GCA_013822885.1 Bradyrhizobium sp. | reverse complement strand
GGGCGCTCGATATCGCTGCCGACATCTGCGTCTACACCAACCGCAACGTCACGATCGAAACGCTCTGAGGGGAGCCGCCGATCATGGCGCCGGACTATGCCTTCCGCCCGATGACATCAGACGACCTGCCGGTGATCCGGCAGTGGCTGGCGCAGCCGCATGTCCGCGAATGGTGGGGCGATCCTGCCGAGCAATATGATCTGGTCAGCGGCGACCTCGACGAGCCCGCGATGGATCAGTTCATCGTCTCGGCGGGAAGTAGCGATTTCGCCTACATCCAGTGCTACGACCTGACCGCATGGAATTCGGGATTTGGCGAACATCCACGCGGCACCCGCGGCATCGATCTCTTCATCGGCGAGCCCGGCATGATCGAGCGCGGCCATGGATCGGCTTTCATTCGCGCCTTCGTCGACGAACGCTTAAGGAACGGCGCGCCGCGCATCGTCACCGATCCCGATCCGGCGAACGGCCGGGCGGTTC
This sequence comes from Bradyrhizobium sp., assembly GCA_013822885.1. GTDB lineage: Bacteria > Pseudomonadota > Alphaproteobacteria > Rhizobiales > Xanthobacteraceae > Bradyrhizobium. The sequence continues at coordinate 2,036 of PNLC01000671.1, read as the reverse complement.
GGGCCTATGAGAAAGCGGGATTTGAAAAAGCTGGTATGGTCGACACGCCCGATGGCCCCGCTTTATTGATGGTACGCAACGCATGACCGCCGAGAACGTCGCCGGAAAATCTCCGATCGCCGGTATCACAAACTTGCACTGGATGTTGATCGGGGCCGGCATCCTGGTGCTGCAGGCGGCCATCCTGTACGCCATGGGCCGCCTGCCGATCTGCGCCTGCGGTTATGTCAAACTCTGGCACGGCGTCGTGCTCAGCTCGGAGAACTCGCAGCATATCGCCGACTGGTACACGCTGTCGCACATCCTGCACGGCTTCCTGTTCTACGGCGCCGCATTTCTGATGTTCCCTCGCCTCGCCTGGCAGGGCCGCCTGATCCTCGCCATGCTGGTCGAAGGCGGCTGGGAACTGGTCGAGAATTCCAACTGGATCATCGACCGCTACCGCGCCGGCACGATCTCGCTGGATTACTTCGGCGATACCATCGTCAATTCGATCTCCGACATGTTTGCCATGATCGGTGGCTTCCTGCTGGCGAAATGGCTCCCGGTTGCCGCTACCGTAGCGCTAGCGCTCCTGTTCGAACTCGTATTGCTGCTTCACATTCGCGACAACCTGACGCTCAACATCATCATGCTGATTTACCCCGTCGAGGCGATCAAGGTCTGGCAAAGCGGACCGCCGATCATCTAGAGCCTTCGATTTACGCCTTGCTCTCACGACATTCGAACCCTAGCTGGAACACATGACCGACTTTTCCCCCCGTGAAATCGTTTCCGAACTCGACCGCTTCATTGTCGGCCAGTCCGATGCCAAGCGCGCGGTCTCGATCGCGCTGCGCAATCGCTGGCGGCGGCTGCAGCTCACCGGCAGCCTGCGCGAAGAGGTGCTGCCGAAAAATATCCTGATGATCGGGCCGACCGGCGTCGGCAAGACCGAGATCGCGCGCCGATTGGCGAAGCTCGCCGGTGCACCCTTCCTCAAGGTCGAAGCAACGAAATTCACCGAGGTCGGCTACGTCGGTCGCGACGTCGAGCAGATCATCCGCGACCTCGTCGAGGTGGCGATCGTGCAGATGCGCGAGCGCAAGCGCAAGGACGTGCAGGCCCGCGCGCAGCAGGCTGCCGAAGAACGCGTGCTGGATGCGCTGGTCGGTCCGGCGTCGAGCCCCGCCACCCGCGATTCCTTCCGCAAGAAGCTGCGCGCCGGCGAGCTCAACGACAAGGAAATCGAGATCGAGACGCAATCGTCCGGCGGCATGCCGATGTTCGAAATCCCGGGCATGCCGGGTGCGCAGATGGGCGCCATCTCGATCGGCGATATCTTCGGAAAGATGGGCGGACGAACCAAGACCCGCCGCCTGACGGTCGAGAACTCGCACGAGATCCTCATCAACGAGGAGTCCGACAAGCTGCTGGACAGCGACCAGCTGGTGCTGGAAGCCATCAACGCGGTCGAGAACAACGGCATCGTGTTCCTTGACGAGATCGACAAGATCTGCGTGCGCGACGGCCGCAGCGGCGGCGATGTCTCGCGTGAAGGCGTGCAGCGCGACCTGCTGCCGCTGATCGAAGGCACCACGGTCTCGACCAAGCACGGCGCGGTCAAGACCGACCACATCCTGTTCATCGCCTCGGGCGCCTTCCATATCGCAAAGCCATCGGACCTGTTGCCGGAACTGCAGGGACGCCTGCCGATCCGTGTCGAGCTGGAAGCGCTGACGCGCGACGACATGCGCCGTATCCTGACCGAGCCGGAGGCGTCGCTGATCAAGCAGTATGTCGCGCTGCTGCAGACCGAAGGCGTGACGCTCGACATCACCGACGACGCCATCGATGCGCTGGCCGACGTCGCGGTCGCGGTCAATTCTACGGTGGAGAATATCGGCGCGCGGCGGCTGCAGACCGTGATGGAGCGCGTGCTCGACGACATCTCGTTTGCCGCGCCGGATCGCCACGGCGAAACCATCAAGGTCGACGCCGACTACGTGCAGAAGCACGTCGGCGACCTGGCCAAGAACGCCGATCTGAGCCGGTTT
>PNLC01000670.1 GCA_013822885.1 Bradyrhizobium sp. | reverse complement strand
CGCGCCAGCGTCTCCGCGATCTCCTGGTTGACGTCGTCGCGCGTGCCCATCCGCCGCCACCAGTCGCCGCCACGGCCAAGCCGTTCGGAGACCGCGAGGCCTACGGTTTCGAGCGGGGTCAAATCCGGATAGAGCTGGTTGATCTGGAAGGTGCGCGAAAGCCCGCGCAGCACCCGCGTGTGCACCGGCAGGTCGGTGATGTCGTTGCCCTCGAGCACGATCCGTCCTGCATTGGGCTTGAGCACGCCGGTCAGGAGGTTGATGACGGTGGTCTTGCCGGCACCGTTCGGTCCGATCAGGGCATGGCGGGCACCCTGCTCCACTTTCAGCGACAGGTCGCGCGTGACGCGAAGACCGCCGAAGGATTTTTCCAGCCCCCTGGTTTCCAGCGCGATCGTCATGACGGCTCACTTCCGGGAACGGCAACGACGGCCTTGCGTCCAAAAAACTGGCGGATGATGAGGTTCGGCCCCCACAGGACCCAGCGGTGGATGCGCTCGCGGCCGACCAGCACCATCACGACCAGAACCAGCCCGATCCAGAACATCCAGTATTGCGGGGTGATGGTCTGAAACAGTTCCTGCAGCATCTTAAACACGACCGCGCCGATCAACCCGCCGTAGAGATAGCCGGTGCCGCCGATCACGAGCACCAGCATCAGATCGGCCGAGCGTTCGAAGGAGAACACGTCGAGCGAGGCCAGCGCCGTGGTCTGGGTGAAAAGCGCGCCTGCAATGCCGGCGTAGAACGCCGCTATCGTGTAGATCGCGATCAAGCGGCGGTTGACGGGCACGCCGATCGCGGCCGCCCGCAACGGATTGTTCTTGATCGCGCGTAGCGACAGGCCGAACGGCGAATTGACGATCCGGCGCGCCAGCAGGAACAGCAGGAACAGCACGATCAGCGAATAGAAGAATCCCGTCTTGCCGAACATGTCGAACGGAAACAGGCCGAGGATCGGCGCCATCTCGATGCCCTGCAGCCCGTCGGTGCCGCCGGTGATGTTGGAGAAACGTTCCGCCAGCGCTTCCAGCAACAGCGCAATGCCGAGCGTCACCATCAGTCGCGTCAGGTCGACGCCGCGGATGACGAGGAAACTGGTCAGAAAGCCAACCACCATGGCGACGAGGCCTGCGACGACCAGTGCGATGACAGGCTCGGTGATGATGCCATGCAGCGCCAGCAGCCCGGCCGAATAGGCGCCGACCCCAAAAAAGGCGGCGTGTCCCAGCGAAACGATCCCGGCGTAGCCGAGGATCAGGTCGAGCGACAGCGTGAACAGCGCCAGCCGCAGGATGTCGGTCATGATCAGGTAGCGTGATGGAAACAGGAACGCGCAGGACACTGCGAGAACCCAGAACGCGATTTCGGCCGGACGCCAGCGCGCGCGGGCGATGGCATAAGATGAGACGTCGGAAACAGCGCTCATCGCCGCCTCACCGCGCGGCCGTGCGCCCGAACAGGCCGTTCGGACGCCAGATCAGGATTGCGATCATGATGGTGTAGATGACGAACGGCCCCATCTTCGGCACGTAATATTTCCCGGCGACGTCGCCAATGCCGAGCAGGAGCGACGCAAGGAATGGCCCGGTGATGCTGGAGGAGCCGCCGACGGTGACCACGATCAGGAAGTAGATCATGAACTTCAGCGGAAAATACGGATCGAGCCCGAGAATTTCGGCGCTGAGCGCGCCACCGAGCCCGGCCAGCCCGCAGCCGAAGGCAAAGGTGAAGGCAAACACCTGCGGCACATTGATGCCGAGGCCGCTGGCGGCGCGGGGGTCATCGACCGCTGCGCGCAGGCGGCTGCCAAATCGGGTCTTCGCCAGGATCAGTTGCAGCGCCACCGTGAGCAGGCCGCAGATCACGATGATCATCAGCCGGTAGCGGCCGATGCCGACGCCGAAGAAATCGAACTGGCCCTCCAGCGCCGCCGGCAGCTTGATGAAGATCCGCGACGAACCCATGATGTAATCGACGGCCGCCACCGACATGAAGGTGAGGCCGATCGTGAACAGCACCTGGTCGAGGTGGCTGCGCGTGTAGAGATGACGGTAGAGCGTACGCTCCAGCGCCACGCCGATCGCGGCGCTGACGACGAAGGCCAGCGGCAACGCCGAGAAGAACGGCCAGCCTTGATTGTTGACCAGCACCGCACAGATGTAGCCGCCGGTCATGGCGAAGGCGCCGTGGGCGAGATTGACGAAATTCATCAGCCCCAGCGTCACCGCCAGCCCGCAGGCGAGCACGAACAGCAGCATGCCGTAGGCAACACCGTCGAACAGGATGGTGAACAGCGTGGTCATGGCGGCCGTCTTTAATGCACCGGGCGAATGAGAATAGGTGGCTCGTCATGGCCGGGCTTGTCCCGGCCATCCACGTCTTTCTCGCCGCGGGGAAAGACGTGGATGCCCGGGTCAAGCCCGGGCATGACGTGGAGGGTTCGGGGCACGCGCCCCCGATGTGCAATTGCACATCTGGGATGACGGCTTCGCCGTCACTTCTTGGTCTTGCCGGAATCCTTCACCGCCTCGAA
>PNLC01000669.1 GCA_013822885.1 Bradyrhizobium sp. | reverse complement strand
AGTTCGCGCATCGGCACCACGGGCGTCCGGTTGCCGTTGGTGGCATAGACCGCGATCGTCGAATTCATGCCCATCAGTTTCAGCGTGGTATCGATGTTGCCGCCGAAGTCGACATCGACCACGCGATCGACGCCGCTCTGTCCGGTGAAGGCCATCGCCTTGGCGACCACGTCCTCGGTCTTGTAGTTGATCACGAGATCGGCGCCGGCGAGCCGCGCCTGCTCAGCCTTGGCCGCCGAGCTGACCGTGGCGATGACCTGCGCGCCGCCCCACTTGGCGAGTTGCACTGCATAGTGCCCGACGGCACCGGCGCCGCCGGTGACCAGCACCGTCTTGCCGGCGATCGGGCCGTCGCAGAACAGGCAGGTCCAGGCCGTCATGGCGGGGATGCCGAGCGTGGCGCCTTCCGCAAAGGAAAGCATGTCCGGCAGCGGTGTCACCAGGTGTTCGGCGAGCGCAATGTATTCAGCCGCGGTGCCGAACGCGCGGCCGTTGCGCTGGCCGTTGAAGAGCCAGACGCGCTGGCCGGGCTTGAGCCGCGTGACGCCGTCGCCTGTCTGGTCGATGATCCCGGCGCCATCGCTGTTCGGGATCACGCGCGGATATTCCATCGCGCGATAGCCACCGCCGCGGCGGCCGACATCGGCGGGATTGACGCCGGACGCCTCCAGCCGCACCCGGACTTCGCCGGGGCCGGCCACAGGCGTCGGCATCTCGCCATGGACCAGCACCTCCGGTGCTGGCCCCATTCGTTCGTACCAGACTGCCTTCACAGCGTGCCCGGAAACGCGCCGCCGTCGAGCAGGATGTTCTGGCCGGTGATGAATCCGGCCTTGTCGGCGCACAGGAACGCGCAGGCGAGCCCGAATTCCTCAGGCGTGCCGAAGCGGCCGGCGGGATTGAGCTTGGCGCGCTCCTTGAGGATCTGTTCGACGTCGATGCCGCGCTTTTCCGCTTCGCCCTTCGCGGTCCCGCGCAAACGATCCGTATCGAACGGGCCCGGCAGCAGGCCGTTGATAGTGACATTGTTGATCACGGTCTTGCGCGAAATTCCCGCAACGAAACCTGTGAGACCGGCGCGGGCGCCGTTGGACAATCCCAAAATCTCGATCGGCGCCTTCACCGCGGCGGAGGTGATGTTGACGATGCGGCCGAACTTGCGCGCCATCATGCCGTCCACCGTCGCCTTGATCAGTTCGATCGGCGTCAGCATGTTGGCGTCGATCGCCTTGATCCAGTCGTCGCGGTTCCAGTTGCGAAAATCGCCGGGCGGCGGGCCGCCGGCATTGTTGATCAGGATATCCGGATCGGGACACGCCTTCAGCGCGGCCTCGCGCCCGGCGGGCGTGGTGATGTCGCCGGCGACCTCGTTCACGGTGATGCCGGGATTGGCCTTGCGAATCTCGTCGGCGGTCTTCTTCAGCGCCTCCGCGCCACGTGCCGTCAGCGTGACATGCACGCCTTCGCCAGCAAGCGCCATGGCGCAGGCGCGGCCCAGGCCCTTGCTCGATGCGCACACGATGGCGCGGCGGCCTTTGATCCCAAGATCCACTGTTTCACTCCCGTCATGTCAGGTTATTTTAAGAAGAACGATGGGACCACTTTAGCCAAGTCGAGCGCCCATGATAAGTGGCTGCGCGCCACTTCAAATGCATGGCAGCGTGTCTGGACGACTATATCTGCTGTTTCAGGCGATCGATGGTTGCGGCGAGGTCTGGCGGCAACGAATTGAAACCCTTCTGACCGGCCGCCGATAGGAACGGCCGCAGTTTCGACCCGGCCAGCCATTGCGGCTGAAGGGCCGACGGCACCAGCCGTTCGAACACCAGCACGATCGTGACCGCAATCAGGCCAACGCGCGCCGCGCCCAGCATGGCGCCGCAAAGGCGATCCACCGGCCCGGCCTGCGATCCGGTGGCATCGTCGACCATCACCCGCGCCAGCTTTCCGAGCGCGATGCCGGCGAACAGAAAGACGCCGAAGAACACCAGTCCATTCTGCGCGAACGCAGAGACGACCTTGCCGTTCGCAGGCGGCGACAGGGCCGACATTGCCCAGATCGCGATCGGCGCCGCAACGATATAGGCCATGATCGTCAACGCGCTGCGGATCAAACCGGTGTTGAAGCCGGCGATCATCGCGAATACCAGGCCGATATAGATCACGGCATCGAAAGGGTTCATGGCGGAGTTCTCCGCCGGTATCCTTACTGCTGTCCGGTCAATGAACCGAATTCGCGATCGCTAAAATCTTCTGCATCGGAGAAACATGGCATCAAGGGGTCGATCAACCCGCCCGCATCTCGGCTCGGATGATGTCGGCGGCCTTCTCTCCGATCATGATCGTCGGCGCATTGGTATTGCCGCCGACGAGCGTCGGCATCACGGAAGCATCGACCACGCGCAATCCTTCGAGGCCGTAAACCCTGAGCTTCGGATCGACCACGGCCATCGGGTCGTTGACGCCCATTTTGGCGGTGCCGACCGGGTGATAGACGGTGTCGACGCGGGCGCGCAGCAGGTTGCGGATGTCGTCGTCGGTGC
>PNLC01000668.1 GCA_013822885.1 Bradyrhizobium sp. | reverse complement strand
TTTCATTGCCCAGCCGACGCTGGCGCTATCGACCTGCCCGACCTGCACGGCGTCCGGCCTTGCGCCGCGCCATGTCGATCTAAGGCCGTTCGTGCTGACGGGAAGCAAGCACGTCACCATCGTGCCGGGCGGGCTGACACGCGTGGCGCTGAAGGAAGGCTCTCTGGTGGTCAATTCGAGCCAGGGTGGCGGCACCAAGGACACCTGGATACTGGACGAATAGAGAGCGAAAATTTCGTATGCTGTCGCGCACCGCCGAAAACCTGTACTGGCTGGCCCGCTACGTCGAGCGTGCCGAATATATCGCACGCACCATCGATGCCACGCTGCGCGTCACCGCGCTTCCCGCCGCCTATATCGGCAAGACCAACGAGTGGGAATCGGCGCTGCTGACCGCGGGCGTCAGCGCCAGCTTCTTCGAGGCCTATCAGGAGGCCACCGAGCAGAACGTGGTCGAGTATCTGGCGTTCTCGCTGTCCAATCCGTCCTCGATCAAGAACTGCATCGAGGCCGCGCGCCTCAACGCGCGCTCGGTGCGAACCGCGCTGACGAGCGAGATGTGGGACACCATCAACTCGTCCTGGATCGAATTGCAGGAAGTCTGGGGCAAGGGCACCTCCAGCCGCGAGGAGCTGGCGCGATTCCTGCGCTTCGTGCAGGAGACCTCGTTGCGGTTCGACGGCTCGGCCTACCGCACCATGCTGCGCAACGATGCCTATTGGTTCTCCCGCCTCGGCCTGCATCTGGAACGCGCCGACAACACCGCCCGCATTCTCGACGTGAAGTACCACGTGCTGCTGCCGGAGGAGGAACATGTCGGCGGCCCGCTGGATTACTATCAGTGGACCTCGATCCTGCGCTCGGTATCGGCGCTGACCGCCTATCACTGGGTCTACCGCGAGACGCTGAAACCCTGGCTGATCGCCGACCTTTTGATCCTGAACGACACGCTGCCGCGCTCGCTGGCGAGCTGCTACAGCAACCTGGTGCGCAATCTCGACCAGATCGGCGTCGCCTATGGCCGCCAGGGCGCCTCCCAGCGCCATGCCCGCGGCGTCCGCAACCGGCTTGAACACAGCCATATGGACGATATCTTCCAGCACGGCGTCCATGAGTTCATCCAGGAATTCATTTCGGACAACGCCCGGCTGGGTGAGATCATTACGAAGCAGTATCTGATTTGAAGTCTGCAGAGCCACCGCTCCGCGTCTGAACTGGTTGGTATTGCGGCACGGCCTCGCATTATTCTTCGGGGCCTCATCACATGGGAGGCGAACATGGGGATGCTGGCGCGAACCGTCTGCGCATCGCTTGTGCTGGCATCAACGTCAGCCATCGCAGGCCCCGCGGAGGAGGCCAGCGCCGTTGTCGATCAGTGGTCGGCAACCTACAGCGCCAACGACCGCCATGCCCTGGTGAAACTTTACGCACCGGACGCCGTTCTGCTCGGAACGACCGATCAGGTTGCGACCCGGGGTACCGAGGAGATTCGGGAATATTTCGTGGCCCTCGACAAGGGCGGGCGCAAAAACACCATCAAGGAGAGAGATATCATTGTCCTCGGTCCCGAAGCCGTGGTCGTTGCAGGCTTCTACGATTTTTCCCGCAAAGAGCAGAACTACGAGCCACGGCCTTCCCGGTTCACCATGGTCGTGGTGAAGCGCGACGGGGTCTGGATGATCGCGCATCACCATTCCTCGCCGCGTGCCGCGACGCGGCAATAGAAAAGTTTACGCTGTCCGGGCGGACTGCTATGCCCGGGCAAGACGATCCGAACCTGGTCCCGCCATGCGCCTGCGAATTGCCCATACCACCAGCTATCGCTACGAGCCGCCCGCTTCGGGCGTGATCCAGATCCTGCGCATGACGCCCGGCAGCCATGACGGGCAGTACGTCGCCGAATGGCAGATCGACGTCTCCACCGATTCCCGCCTCGACATGCACCAGGACGCGTTCGGTAACGTCACCCACGTGCTGACGCACGGGCCGATCGCCGACCTCACCATCAACGTCGAGGGCCTGATCGAGACCCACGACACCGGCGGGGTGCTGCGTGGCACCGACGAGCGCTTTCCACCAGGCCTGTTCCTGCGCACGACATCGCTCAGCGAGGTCAACCCGGCGATGGCGACCTTCGTGCGCGAGATGCGCGCAGAGTCCGACGGCGATGTGCTCGGCTTCCTGCACGCGCTGATGGTGCAGATCAACGAGCACATGACGTTCGACGAAGATCCCACCAACTCAGGCACCTCGGCGGCGGAAGCCTTCGCGCTCAAGCGCGGCGTCTGCCAGGACTACGCGCATATATTCATCGCCTGCGCGCGTAACGGCGGCGTACCGGCGCGCTTCGTTTCCGGGCATTTCCTGCGCTCCGACGATACCACCCAACAGCAGGCCGGCCATGCCTGGGCGGAAGCTTTCGTGCCTGACCTCGGCTGGGTCGGCTTCGATCCGGCCAACGGCATCTGCACCACCGACGCCCACGCCCGTGTCGCGATCGGCCTCGACTATCTCGGCGCCGCGCCGGTGCGCGGCACCCGCTATGGC